>JBAZBZ010000001.1:0-146166 GCA_041671145.1 Bacteroidales bacterium
CAGAATACATACCACAAAAATACACATTAGTGCGGTAAAATTCATTTTTTTAGATTATAAACTCCTTATTTTCTGATGTTTGTTTTTTTGGAATTTTAAATTTTTAGCAAATGTCACAACTCAGGACATATTATAAAATTATTTTTTTATCTGTGAATTTGCGGCGATTTTTATTTTGAAATTTTAATTTTAGAATTATTCAAGAAATCATATATTGAACTCGGCACCTGTGTAAGCAAGAAAAATATCGAGTTTTGGTAAAAGTTCTTTTATGTGCAGCAATTTATCAATTCTTATTTTTCCGATAATATAGCTAAAATCCCTTCCAACATATCGTTCCGAAACGTAATCAAGATGGAAATGATTTAAATCCCTTTCATTATAATAGCGGATATAAATTTCAATTGCAGCATCAGTGGTATAACTGAAGCCGCCATAATATTTCATTTTTTTATACTCATATTTATAATCGTGAGTTGTTGCGGTAATATCTGACAAAACTGCCGAACCTGTGGGATTTCCGCCGGCTCCTTTGCCAAACATAAATTGCTTGTCGTAAAACAAACCTTCTATTACAACTCCGTTAAACTGATATTCCACGTTGTAAATATATTCATCGGGTTTTACAAATTTAGGCAAAACAAACAATGATATTTTTCGCTCATTTATTTTATTCACCTGAGCAACAAGCTTTATTTTATAACCTTTTTCACGGGCATAATTTATGTCATGCTCCGAAATATTTTGTATTCCGTAATTCAGAACATTATCGGGATTCACAATCACACCAAAACTGTGAATGGTAATTATTATCAGTTTATATAAAGAATCAAAGCCGCCAACATCAAGCAGGGGTTCACTCTCGGCATAACCAAGTTCCTGTGCTTGTTTTAAAGCTGTTGTATAATCGAGCTTTTCATTAAATATTTTTGAAAGAATATAATTTGAAGAGCCGTTTAAAATACCGCTTACAGAAAGCAACAAATCATTATCATAGTATTCTTCAAGATTTCTTAAAACGGGAATACTTCCGCATGAAGACGCTTCATATAGCAAGGAAACATTGTTCTTATGCTGCAATTCTATTAATTCTTTCAGGTGATAAGCAAGCATTTTTTTATTGGCAGAAACAACATTTTTCCCGTTCATCAACGATGATTTCACGATTTGATATGCTGCATCGGCATCGTCAATAAGCTCAACAACCAGATTTATTTCGGCATCATTAATAATTTCATCTGTGTTGTATGTAAATAATTCTTTTGATATTGAACGTTGCTTGTCTTTATTTTTCACACAAATTTTTTTTATTTGTGCATCGTGTCCTTTGCTCTCTTTTAAAACGTGATAAAGTCCTTGCCCAACCGTGCCGAACCCGAATAATCCTATTTTTATTTTTGAATTCATAATTATTTTTTTTGATTTTTTTTAGACTCTGACAGGTTGAAAAAACCTGTCAGGTCTAATTAGTTCCATAAAATCGAGAATTTGGTTCAGAATGTTAGAGTTCGAGGCTTTCGAAGTTTTAAAAATCAGGAGTCCCGCATGTGCGGGATGACTGATTTTTAAAACGAGAATAACGAAGAAATAGGACATTCTTTAACCTGTTTTCATAAGACCTGACAGAGTTTTTTCAACCTGTCATAAGACCTGACAGAGTTTTTCAACCTGTCATAAGACCTGACAGAGTTTTTCAACCTGTCAGAGTCTATTTAATTTAAATTTTTACCAATGCCTGTTCAAAATCCGCAATAATATCATCTATATGCTCAATACCCACAGAAACCCGCAATAATGATGGCTGAACACCCGCAGCAAGTTGTTCTTCATCCGACAATTGCTGATGAGTTGTTGCAGATGGCTGAATGATTAATGTTTTTGCATCGCCAACATTTGCAAGATGACTAACTAATTTGAGCGAATCAACAACTTTTGTTGCATTTTCTTTTTCTCCTTTTACAATAAAAGATAACACACCGCCAAATCCTTTTTTCAGATATTTTTTTGCAAGCTCATGATACGGACTGCTCGGCAATCCCGGATAATTAACTTTTTCAACTTTCGGATGTTTTTCGAGCCAGTTAGCAAGTTCGAGTGTGTTTGCCACGTGACGTTCCATTCTCAAAGATAATGTTTCCAATCCTTGAATTAGCTGGAACGAATTAAACGGACTAATTGCCGGACCAAAATCCCTAAGTCCTTCAACTCTTGCACGGATAATAAATGCAATATTTCCGAACTGACTTTTTGAACCGAACACATCCCAGAATTTTAATCCGTGATATCCTTCCGATGGTTCTGTAAATTGAGGGAATTTTCCATTGCCCCAGTTAAAATTACCACCGTCAACAATAACACCACCCATGCTTGTGCCATGTCCGCATATCCATTTTGTTGCTGATTCGACAACAATGTTTGCTCCATGTTCTAATGGTCTGAATAAATATCCTGCACCGGCAAACGTGTTATCAACGATTAATGGAATTTCGTGTTTTTGCGCAAGCTTTGCTATTGCATCGAAATCGGGAATATTAAATTCAGGATTGCCGATAACTTCCAGATAAATTGCTTTTGTTTTTTCATTAATTAATTTATCAAATTCATCGGGATTATCATTTTTTGCAAAACGAACTTCAATGCCTAAACGCTTGAATGAAACTTTGAATTGATTGTAGCTTCCACCATATAAATATGAAGTGGAAACAAAATTATCGCCAACTTGCAAAATATTATTTAACGCAATAAATTGCGCTGCATGTCCCGAAGAAACCGCCAATGCGGCAACTCCGCCTTCGAGTGCTGCTATTCGTTTTTCGAAAACGTCAGTTGTAGGATTCATTAATCGCGTATAAATATTTCCAAATTCCTTTAATGCAAAAAGGTTTGCACCATGTTCGGAATTTTTAAATAAATACGAGGTTGTTTGATAAATAGGTACTGCTCTTGACAAAGTAGTTGCATCAACTTCCTGTCCGGCATGAACCTGTAATGTTTCGAATTTTAAATTGTTTTTTTCCATTTTATTTTTATTTATAAGTTTAAGATTTATTTATTTTATTTAAATCAAACGGTGTTGTTTGATATACATAGTAATTTAGCCAATTTGCAAATAACAAATTTGCATGACTTTGGCATCTCGTCAAAGGTGGTTTTGTAGCATCATCATTTGGAAAATAGTTTTTGGGTATTGCTATTTTCAATCCTTTTTTGATGTCTCTTTCATATTCATTTTTCAAAGTATCGGGCTCGTATTCGGGATGACCTGTTACAAAAACTTTTCTTCCATCCTTAGATGCAACCAAATAAACACCGGCTTCTTCAGATTCTGATAATATAACAAGTTCTTTTATTTTTTCGATATCTTTCCTTTTCACTTCGGTATAACGCGAATGAGGAGCAATATAAATATCGTCAAATCCACGAACTATGGGATACTTCTTGTTACTCACATTATGCTCAAAATTTCCCGACACTTTTTCTTTTAAAGGATATTTAGGAATTCCGTAATGATAATAAAGTCCCGCCTGCGCTGCCCAGCAAATATATAAAGTTGACGTAACATTATTTTCCGCCCAATTCATTATTTCTTTCATTTCATTCCAGTAATCAACATCTTCAAACTCCATTTCTTCAACAGGAGCGCCTGTAATTATCAATCCGTCATATTTTGAACTCCTTATTTTACTAAAGGTTTTATAAAATGATTTTAAATGCTCAGATGATGTGTTTTTTGAAGTATGCGTTTCGGGAAGAAACATATCAATTTCTATTTGTAATGGCGTATTGGAAAGCAGCCGTAGAATATGTGTCTCGGTTACTATCTTTACCGGCATTATATTGAGTAATGCAATTTTTAACGGTCGGATATCCTGATGAATCGCCTTTGATTCCTTTATTGTAAAAATATACTCCTTATTCAATATCTCTATAGCCGGCAGTTTATCTGGTATGTTAATTGGCATAAAAATTCAATTTTAATTGTTTATAATAATAATTAAATAATTTGATTTTGCTTCCTGAATAGCCCCTGTTTTGATAGTTTTTAATTAAGTAAAAAAAATAAAACATCAAAAGGGGCATTGCATGCAACATAATTTGCATGTAATTAATTCGATTGAAATGTGTGTGTTTTTCATGTTTGTAATTAATTTATATTTCCCGTTCGGGTCAGGAGTTGGCACCTTTTCCACGTTGGAGGGTTGCCAGAAGGTTATAGAGCCTGTTCTCTCGCTTCTTCTTTATAAATCAATTGCTATCTTTTTGAAGGGTAGTAATTGAAATGCGTTGCAAATATACAAAAAATATTTTATTTAAAAAATTTTAATTTTTTATTTTAGCTTTACTAAACTTTGAAAGTTTAGTAAAGCAGTTTAAAAAGCATAAAGTAATGTTGATAAATATCTTTCACCTGTATCAGGTATTATCACAACAATATTTTTCCCTTTGTTTTCCTGTCGTTTTGCAATTTGTAATGCTGCATATACAGCAGCACCTGAAGAAATTCCTACAATTAATCCTTCTGTTCTTGCTAATTTTCGACCTGTTTCAAATGCTTCTTCATTTTTAACAGTTATAATTTCATCTATTATTGATTTGTTTAATACATTTGGAATAAAGCCGGCACCAATTCCCTGAATTTTGTGTGGTCCGGCGTTTCCTCCTGACAACACAGGAGAATCGGTAGGTTCAACTGCAATAATTTTAATATTGGGATTTCGTTCTTTTAATACTTCTCCCACGCCCGTTATGGTTCCACCTGTTCCAACACCCGAAACAAAGATATCAACCTTACCATCGGTGTCTTTCCATATTTCTTCTGCGGTAATTTTTCTGTGAATATCGGGATTTGCAGGATTATTGAACTGTTGAGGAACAAACGAATTTGGTGTTTTAGAAGCTAATTCATTTGCAGCTCGGATTGCACCCGACATTCCTTCTGTTCCGGGAGTTAAAACCAATTCGGCTCCCAGCGCTTTTAAAAGATTTCTGCGTTCAACACTCATTGTATCGGGCATTGTTAAAACAAGATTGTATCCTTTTGCGGCGGCAATAAATGCAAGAGCTACACCTGTATTTCCGCTGGTAGGTTCAATAATAACTGTATCTTTCTTTATTAATCCTTTTTCTTCAGCATCTTTGAGCATTGAATATCCGATTCTATCTTTAACGCTGCCACCAGGATTGAAATATTCCAGTTTCCCGATTATAGTTGCTAAGGTGTTATTCTCTTTATTAAAATTTGATAATTCCAGTAAGGGAGTATTACCAATTAGCTCAGTTAAATTTTTTGCTATTTTTGACATGGCTTTAATTTTTAAATTTTATAATGCAAATTTAGATGTTTATTTTAAACTGTGCAATACCTTAAAATAGGTATTTTAATCTATTTTATAATTTAATTTCACAACTTCGCCAACAATAATAAGCAAAGGAGAATTAAGCATATTTGCTTTAGGAATAATATCGTTGAGCATACCAATAACTATTTGCTGTTCTGGCATCGAAATATTTTCGATTAATGCTATTGGCGTATTTGGCAACCTTCCAGATTCAATCAACTTATCTATAATAATATTAATATTTGAAGCCGCCATATAAAAAACTATTGTATCTGTATTTGGTATAATAATACTTTTTTCGGGATGTCCGGTGCAAAAAGCTACAGATGATGATATGCCTCTGTTTGTGAGCGGAATTGCGGCATAAGCTGCTGCTGCAAGTGCTGAAGTTATGCCGGGAATGATATCTACTTCAACGGCTTTTTGTTTAAGATATTGGTACTCCTCCCCGCCACGACCAAAAATCATCGGGTCGCCACCTTTTAATCGAACAACAATATTTTTTTCTAAAGCATATTTATATATGATTTGATTTATTTCTTCTTGATTTTTACTGTGCAACCCTTTTCGCTTGCCTACATATATTTTTTCTGCTTTATATTTATTTAAAGCATCTTTATTAATTAAATCATCGTAAATAATTACTTGGCTTTGATGCAAAATTCTATCGGCTTTAACCGTCATTAATTCGGGGTCGCCCGGACCAAAACCTATAATATATACTTTACATTTTTCTGCCATTTACGTTTTATATTAAACATCATATTTCTTCTTTTTCAAACATCTTTTTTATTCTATTTCTCCACTCAATAGCTTTTTTTACATTTGTTCCGCTTGAACTAACGGCAACAGTAATATTTTCTTCTTTATATATAGCAGGAGAAATAAAGTCGCACAATGAAGGGTCGTCAACTACATTTACCAATATATTTAATTTGGCAGCATCAGATTTTATTTGAGCATTAATCTCTTTGTTATTCGTGCATGCGTAAACAATATAGAAACCATACAAATCAACTGTATTATATTCTTTATTTATTTTCTTGAAATTAGTTTTCTTAATATTATCATTAATTTCTTTTGAAAGAATAGTTATTTTATCGGTAAACGCAGAAATGCTAAATAATTTTTGTTCGGCTATCTTTCCGCCACCAATAATAAGAATACTTTTATTTGTGATGTCTAAAAAAACAGGTAAATATATTTTGTTATCTGGCATTTTTTAGTTTTGTTAAGTTGCAATATGGAAGTTAAACTGTTTGCTGATTTATTCCATTTTACTTTTGCATTTCGCATTAATTTTTTTTAATTAATACCGACCAATAATCTCCATTTCTTTCTTGTTTTAAAATATCATGACCTTCACTTTTTACCGACCCTGGAACGTTTTCAATTGGTTCGCCATCGTCGAGTAGCACTTCTAACAATTCGCCCTGCTTTAAAGTAGTAAGTTCTATTTTTGTTTTTACAAAATTCATCGGACATTTTATTCCCCTCAAATCTTTTGTTTTATGTGTATTTTCCTTTTTCTCTGTTACAATTACTTTAGCAGATTCTGTTTTAAATTGGAGCGAATCGTCCATGTTTTCGTACAATTCAATTACGTCGGCAGATAACATATAAATATTATCTTTGTCCGGAGTAAAATCAAGAGTTTTGTTATTATTAGCTGCTTCTATCAAGTATTTATATTTGCTGTTTACTAAACCTTCATTGATAAAATTATTAATAAATGAATTGTAAAGTTCGTTATCATTTTTGGGCTCAATAGCTTTTGTTATCAATAGCATTCGCGATGATGAAAAAATAATTTTATATAACAATTCATTAATATATTTTTTATCAGATGTTTTTGAAATTTCATCTTTGCTTTGCTTTATTATGTTCATGTCAATATCTATCATGTCAAAAAGACCAACGGAACATTCGCCCAAGCCACGCCCTATCAAAGAGAAAACATTTTCACTTCCCCAGTCGAAATAATAATTTTTGTCATCTTCAAAATTAGGGATAATAAATTTGCTTGAAAGTTCGGCTATATCTTTCTTTCCTTCAGATGATATATATTCAGAGAATTTTTTATATTTAGTTTTTTTATTTAAATATTTTTCAAAAAGCTGAATAGTAAATTTAGGTAAATCGCGTGCGTTTATTTCGCCAAATTGCTCTGCAAGTTTTGCGTCATATTCAGATTGAACAGCACCTGCAAATATTTTATAAGCCGGATACATTCTGTCGTTACGTCCTACCACACCATAAAAACCTAAATCGGCTGCTGCTTGTTGTCCGCATGAATTGGGGCATCCTGAAATATTAATTTTTATTTCGTTTAATTCATCCAATGCCAGTGTGCTTTTCGCCAACTCTTTTCTCAATCCTTTTATTACACCTTTTGACAAGCATATTCCCAAGCGACATGTATCGGCACCGGTGCACGAAACCAAAGAGTTTAAAATAACCGGCTCGTTAGTTTGCACGCCTGTTTTAACAAGCAAATTATAAATATTGCCCACAAATTGCTCCGGAATATTTCGCAAATGAATATCCTGCCGCATCGAAAATCTAATAACATCATCTCCAAATGCCTCAAAGTATTCGCCAATAATATTAACTGTTTCGGCAGAAATATTTCCATTTAAAAATGGTACCGTTATGCTAAATAACCCCGATTGTTTTTGTGTTTTAACATATCTTTTTTCCCAAATATAAAACTCAGGAGTGTTTGCTATTTCTGGTTTTACGGAAGGAATGGTATTTTTATAATTAATTTCAGGAATAACTACTTTGTTGATTTCATTAGTTTTTACTTCATTATAAATATCATTAAACAACTCGAAAGTTTTTTCTTTTCCGAGTTTAAAAAACACATAACGCAAACGAGCTTTATGTTTATTTTTTCTGTTGCCATAACGAGAAAATAATTGTTTTGCTGCATCAGCAACAATGCCAATTTCATCAACGGAAATAAAATCGAACAAAACCGGACTAACCATTGGCTTAGAGCCAAGCGAGCCACCAAGAAATACCTTAAAGCCCTTTTTCCCGTCTTTTAATTTTGCAATAAAACCCAAATCGTTGAAAGCTGCATTGGCTGTATCTTTATCGGAGTTTGAAAATGCAATTTTAAATTTTCGTGGTAAAGTCCATGAATCGGCTTCGGCAATAAGTTTATTTGTTAGAGCAACAGCATAAGGATAAACATCAAAAACTTCATCTTTATTAATTCCCGAATCAACTGAAGTTAAAATATTTCTTACAGTATTGCCTCCGCCACCACGCGACGAAAGCCCAATTTCATAAAGGTCATTAAGAACATTAACTGTATTCTGCAATGTAATATTTTGTATTTGAATTTCCTGTCTTGTAGTTATATGTAGTAATTCCGAGTTGTATTTTTTTGCAATTAATGCAACTTGTTTCAAATGCGAAGGATTAATGTAGCCACCTGCACAACGAATGCGAACCATAAATGTTCCGTCTTTTCGTTGTTCGTAAATACCCATAGGCACTCGCACTGTTTTAAATTTCAGCGGCTCTATTTTTTTATTAATAAAATCGGAAACAACTGCTTCGTAATTTTTTATTTCGTCTAATAAATTTAATGGTAATGTGTACATAATTTAGCTTGGGATTATTATTCAACAATAATTATTTGTTCTTCTTGGGTATTAAATTCAATAATTTTAAATGCTTTTAAAACCGGTATGTTTTCGGCTAAGGAAATTATAAAATATAAAATATTTGGGTCGAAAGCTAATTTAATATCTTCTTCCGATGGGCGTGATGGTGTTTTTGGATGACTATGATAATTGGCTATTATTTCCAATCCGTTTTTTCTTGAATTTTTTAAAACTTCAAATTGTTCAATTTTATCAAATGAAAAATGTTCTTGGCTATTGTCAATATTTTTCATTTCATATATTTTTGTTATTGTATTAGCACTACCAACTAAATAACCGCAAGCTTCTATTGGATTTTCTTTTTTTGCATGTGCAATAATTTTATCAATAATTTTTTGTTTTATCTTTATCATTTTCCAACGATTATTTTTTCATTATTAATATTCCGTAATGATATGGTTCAAGCACAAATGTTTTTTTTATTAATTTCCATTTTGATTTATTTAACAATACAATAATCTCATCAGGTTTTGGCCTTATTGATAAATCTGGTCCCCGCGGTGTTTTTATATCGCTTCTCCAGTGAATAATTCCAACCTTTCCTTTCGGGCGCAAAATTCTATATGCTTCATTGAACAATTCTTCCGGATTTTCATGATGCAGAATATTAAATAACATAACATAATCAATAGAACCGCTCTTTAAACATGTCGTCTTTTGTATTATGTCTTTATGATAAAGTTTAATATTCCCTTTAGATTCACACTGTATTCTGTTCTTCACAAATTTTATCATCTCTTTATCAATGTCGAAAGCATACAGAATGCCTTTTATTCTTTTTGATGCGGGTATTGTAAAAGTTCCATAACCACATCCAATTTCAACTAAGTTATTGATACCTGAATTGATTTCCAAACCGGATAAAATTGTGTCAACATCAAAGAATGATTCCCATAATTTTTGCTCCGGCATCCCACTGTCTCTTATTTTCATATTTCATTTTTTAAATGATACATTTATTTCTATTTTGCAAGTTGTTTTTTTATTATTTGTGTTTTAAATCGCATACCGGCATTTCTTCCTGTATTAATTCTGTAATTGAAGGGTGCGAACCACAAACAGGACAATTGTCATTTCTTTTAAAATCAGATGTTCTGAAATTCATGTTAAGTGCATTAAATATTAAAAATCTATTTGTAATTAATTCGCCGATACCTGTTAAATATTTTAGTGCTTCTGTTGCCTGAATAGTTCCAAGCATTCCGGCAATAGACCCTAAAACTCCGGCTTGCGAACAAGCAGGAACGAGCCCTTTTGGTGGCAGTGTTTTAAAAACACATCGACAACACGCATTGCCCGGAGTGTGGGTCATTGTTTGTCCGTCGAATTTCAATATGCCTCCGTGAGAGAATGGCTTACCAAACATCACGCATGCATCATTAATTAAAAACTTAGTAGGAAAATTATCAGTTCCGTCAATTATAAAATCATATTCCGAAATAATTTTTTTTATATTATCAACAGTTAAAAGCTCTTGGTATGTTATTACATTTACATCGGGATTTATTTTTTCTATTTTTTCTTTAGCTGAAATAACTTTTGCCCGATTTATATCAGGCGTAGTGTGTATAATTTGACGTTGTAAATTTGTAATATCTACAACATCGCCATCAATAATGCCAATAGTGCCAACACCTGCTGCAGCCAAATAAAGAGCAGCCGGAGAACCTAAGCCACCGGCACCAACTACTAATACTTTTCCTTCGAGAAGTTTCATTTGTCCTTCAACTCCAACTTCTTTTAAAATAATATGTCGGCTGTATCTTTCTATTTGTATGTCTGTAAAATCCATTTTTTATGATTTTAAATTTTCTAACGAATATTTTATGTCTTCTATAATATCTTCAATATCTTCTATTCCTAATGATATTCTAATTAACGTTTCTGTTATATTCAATTCTTTTTTAATTTCATTTGAATATTCGCTATAAATTGTAGATGCAGGGTGAATAGCCAAAGTTTTATTATCGTTTAAATTAGTTGCCCTACGAATAATTTTAAGGTTATTGAGAAATTCAAAACAATATTCTTTTTTGAGCATTTCAAAGCTTATTATGCCCCCATGAAGAGAACCAAACTGTTGATTTCCTATTTCGTGAAATTCCGAATTGCTAAGTCCGGAATAATTTATTTTTGTAATTAATTTTTGTTTTTGAAGCCATTCGGCAAGCAATTGTGCATTATAACATGACTTTTCAACCCGTAAAATAAAAGTTTCTAATCCGAGAGTTTGCAAAAACGCATTATGAGGCGATAAGCATGCACCTATATTCCTAAAAACTTCTTTTCTTAATTTTGCAATGAAAGTAAATTTTCCAAATTTTTTATTGTCTGCTGATAGTTTTGGAATATGGCTCCAGTTAAAACTACCATGGTCTATTATTATTCCGCCAACAGAAGTAGCACCACCTGAAATATATTTTGTTGATGATATAACTTCAATATCAACACCCAATTCTTTTGCTTTAAAAAAACAAATTGGCGTAGCAGTAGAATCAACTATTAACAAAAGATTATGTTTTTTTGCTATTGCTGAAATTTTTTTTAAATCGGCAATTTCATTTTGAGGATTTGTAACTGTTTCTAAAAATATTCCTCTTGTATTTGAATCAATAAGTTTTTCAATGTTTTCAACATTTTTAACATCGGCATACTTAAAAGAAATGCCAAATGGTTTCAATGTGTTTTCAAATAAAGAATATGTATTCCCGAATAATTTATTCGATGAAATAAAATTATCACCTGTTTGAGATAACCCAAAAAAAACATTCGAAATTGCTGCCATACCCGACGACAATGCAATAACTCCTGAAGAATCTGTAAGATTTTTTACAACACTTTCAAAGTATTCAACAGTAGGGTTCGATAATCGCGAGTAAACGTGAATTGCTTGCGTTCCTTTGAAAGCATTTTCCATAGTTTCAGCATTTTCAGTTTCAAATGCAGCATTGTCATATACCGGCATACGCAAAGAACCGTGAATGTCTTTTTTGTTAAAAGGAGTATGTATGGCTTTTGTAGCTAATTTCATTCTAATCTTTTTTATTCTTTTAATTTTTCAATCCTTTTAATTCATTTTTTTTATCTTCCTCCACCCATAAAATAGAGAAAATCTAACTCGTCATTTTCTTTTATTTTTATTTTATCGAAATCATTAATATCAACAAAGTTTCCGTTTAATTGTACCGAAACCATTTCAAAAGACGCTACATTATTTTGTTTAAGTAGTTCCGAAATAGTAATTTCAGATTGTTCGATTGTTTGGTCTTTGCCATTTACTTTGATTTTCATAATGATATAATATTAAGAGTTTTTATATTTCTTGGTTTTGTTTCTATTGATTATTAGTTTCACAATTCACACAGCAAAATTCGGAAATTAACAAATGCAGAGCAATACCTCAAAATAGGTATTTTTAATGTGGTTAATTGGAGATATTAAATGTAGTATTCAATTGTGTCGATAATGCCTTTTCTTACGGCATACATAATAAGCTCAGAGGTATTATTTATGTTGAGTTTATTAAGAATATTCTTTCGGTGTGTATTTACTGTATGAATGCTTATGAAAATTTTCTGAGCAATATCTTTTGTAGTTAATCCCTGAGCCAGCAACTTAATAATTTCAATTTCTTTATTTGTTAAGTGAACATCGCTATCTTCTTTTGAATCGTAATTGTTTTTATTTAATAGAATTCCTAATATATATTCATTAAAATACTTTTTGCCGTTAACAGTTGTTTTTAAAGCATTTTGGAATTCCTCAATGGAACAATCTTTTTGAATAAAATTTATTATTCCCGATTTTAATACTTTATTTATTGTTTCTTTGCTTTTGCTGGCAGTAATTACAAGAATTTTAATGTCGGGTAAAATTGACTTTATTTCCTTAATATTTTCAATTTCAAAATCCAATACATTCTCAAAATCTATTAAAATCAAATCGGGTTTATGTTCTTTGATTTTTTGAAATAATTCCTGTTTGTCGGTTGCAAACCCAATAATTTCAATATCCGGATTTTTTTGCAGAATATGTTTTATTCCTTCAAAAAATATTATTTGCGTATCAGCAATAAGGATTTTATTGGTTGTCATTTTAAATAGGAACTAAAATTCATTTGTAAAAATTATTGTGCATTTTTTGCAAAGTTAATAAGAAAAGTATTTGCGTTGGTATTTAAAGAAATTAAATATTGGATTCGGGAAGCAATAGCTCAAAAAAAGTAATGAAATATTTTATTGAAAAAATTTAAAAGTAAAATTTGTTTTGCTTAAAGCTTGGATACCGAAGACAAAGGTTTAACCCACATAATTGCTCCGGTTGGTAAAAGTGTTAATATATATACTCTCAAAACAGACAGGCTATTTGCCAAAAACTTATAAGTTGATTGTTTAAAATTGCTAATGCTAATTTGAACTGCAGGAATTAGTTAATTGTATCTCTTGTTTCGCCGCATGTGAGCATCATATTACCATAAAATGGATTCCGAATCTGTTTTTCGGTACTCAACCAAAATGCACCGATTTTTTGATTTGCCATCGGGCAAAACTGAACATATGCTTTATTCTTGCCTGTTCCGAAAGCTTTGAATACTTTAATCAGGTTTTCGGATGTTGAAACAAATGATTTTCTGATTTCATCAACATTTGAATTTATTTTTATCTCTTTTAAAGAAGTTAAAATCAAATTACTTTTTGTCATCCAATATTCATGCGAGGCACCGGAAAAAAGATTCATGTCAGTTGTTTCAATTTTTTTAATCAGGTTTTGAGCTTCGGTAAATGCACCGTTAGCATCTGATGCCACAAGTCTATTTTTAAAAAGAATATAGGCATTGAAAATCAAATTTAATTGATTGGCAAGATTTGCAGAAGTCATATTTTTAAAATCAGGAATAACTTCATTTTTAGTTTCTTTATTACGGTTCATCATGCTTGTTTTACCCGCCAACTGAGCGGCTGCATCAAGGCTGAATACACCGTTTGTAACCAATTCTTCGCCTTCCTGTAACCCGCTTAACACAACAAAACTGTTACCCAGTTCCGGACCTAAGTCAATTTCCCGCATTTCAAAAGTGGGTATTTGCTTATCGGGGATTTTAACGTAAACAACAGAGCGTTTACCTGTCCAAAGAACCGCCGAGCGAGGAATGATAATATTGTCTTTAAAATTTTCTAACTTGGCATTTACTATACCTGTTGCAAACATGCCTGGTTTAAAAATTCTGCTATTATTTGCAAGCTCGATACGAACTTTTGCAACTCTTGAAAAATCATCAATTACAGGTGCTATAAAAGAAATATTGGCAGTAAAATTTTTTCCGGGAATTGATTGTAAGATAAATTGCACTTTATCGCCTTGCTTAATCCATGGCAAATCACTTTCGTAAGCATCAAATAAAATCCAGACCTTTGATAAATCAGAAACTTCATACAACGCAGAACCCTGAGAAACATAATCGCCCTGATTTACAATTTTTTTAGTGATAACTCCGGAAACTGTTGATTTTACAGCAAAATTCGAAATTAATTTTTCTGTTTTTTCGATTTCGGAAATTTGCGAATTAGTAAGTTTCCATTGACGAAGTTTTTCCCGTGCTGCTTCCAGTACACCAGGTAAAGTATTGGCAAGTTTTTTTGCTTCGAGTAGTTCTTGTTGAGCCTGAATAAGTGTTGGCGAATAAATTACTGCAATAGTTTGTCCTTTTACCACTTCATCACCGGTAAAATTTACCAATAATTGCTCAATACGCCCCGGTACATGTGCGGGGACAGTTTGTATTAAACGTTCATCCGCTTCAATACGGCCATACAAACGAACTTCTTTTTCGGGTTTTTTACGTTTAACAATAGTCGTCTGAACATTGGCTAATTGCAAAGCATCTGTTGAAAGTTCGATGGTATTTGAACCTGAACTACCGGAGTTTTGAGTAAGCGGAATTAAGTCCATGCCGCAAATCGGACATTTGCCTGGTTTATCTTGTCTTATTTGTGGATGCATGGCACAAGTCCAGATTGTACCAATATTTTGCGAACTTAAAAGAGTATGATTGTCAGGTGGAGTTGATTTATAAAACATCAACCAACCCAAAAATATACCTAAAAGGAATATAACTGTCCTGTGAAAATATTTGTTTTTAATGAACTTTTTCATATCTCTTATTTTAATTTTTCGAAAGTAATTTTTGTAATCCTGCAATGGCAGAAAGTTTATCAACCTGTGCCCGAAAAATATTTAATTTGTAATCCAATAACTGACGATGCAAACGAATTAAAGCATCAAAATCGGCACCCGACGAGGAGTATTGCACTAATAATAAATCAAAACTTTTCTGTGTCAAAGAAATAATATCATGATAAATTGATGATTTGCGTTCTGCATCTTTTAAGGCAAACTGGTATTCGTAAAATTCCATTAAAAGTATGTTTTCTGTATTGCTCAATTGTTCATCGGATGAATTTTCCAGATATTGTGCTTCTTTGATTGATGCATTATATTTTTTGCGGTATATTGGAAGTTTTAGTGTAAGCATTGGCATGAACATATCTTTACCGTTCATTCCGGAAGTGCTCATATCGCTTTTATTTATCAGCATATAATTTAATCCCATGCCAATCATCGGATATCTCAGTTTTTTATTCATCTGCTGCTGTTGTTGATATGCCAAAACATCAGCTTTATTCATTTTTATCATCGGATTATTCACTTTAATACTATCGAACAAAGCAGGATTGTGAAAGTCGAAAAAAGGAATATTCAAACTGTCAGGGATAAAAATTTCAGTATCTGAATTTCGATTTAATAACAAATTGATTTGAATGATTAACATTTGTTTTCGATTTTTCAATAAAGCTATATTATCTTCCAGTTCTTTTATTTCAACCTGTAAACGCAATAAATCAGAAAAAGCGGAACTGCTACCCGTCATTGATTGACTGTTTATGGTAGTCATTCCCTGCTGGTTTGACAGCTGACTATTTGAATTCATGTTCATTGAATTATTTCCCTGAACTATGTTGCTATTTAATATTTGATTGCCTGTGTTTACTTGATTTGTGTTACCGGTATTGATGGTCGCGGACTTAGTTAAAAGTAATTGTTCGATGCTTTTCAGTAAAACAAAAGTTGTATCATACACCTGAATTTGTTTTTTTGTAAGAAAAAGCTGATAGTAATCATTTCTGATATTGAAAAATATCTCTTCTTTTGCAGCCCTGAATAATTCAAATGAAGATAAAGTCATTGCTGATGCTTCATTTCTCGCAGCTTTAAAAGTGCCAAACCATGGAAACATTTGCATGAGTTGCATTTGTGCCTGTTGATTTCCGTTGACCAATTCCATCGGTTTAATAAAATAACCAAACGAAATATCAGGATCGGGCAAACTGCCTGCTTGCCGGATTTTTTGTGAATCGGCAAGATATTTATTGTATTTTGCTTTTAACCCCGGATTATTTTTTGCTGCTATTTTAAGTAAGGTACCTATATTTTCCTGTGCGTTTAATTTTAAAAAAAACAATACAGAAAAGATAATCAGGATATGTTTGAAATTTACACTCATAGCTTATTGTTTTTTTATTGCATTTTCCCGCCAGATAGCTTGAAAAACAGGAACTACAAACATAGTCATCAATTGAATAATCATGCCACCAAAAGTTGGGATAGCAATAGGAACCATTATATCTGATCCTTTCCCTGTTGAAGTAAGAACCGGTAAAAGAGCAATAATAATTACAGCAGCAGTCATCATTGCAGGACGCACACGCTTTTTGCCTGCATCAACTACTGCTTCACGTACATCATGAATCGTAGCAGGTTTGCGTTCTTCGAATACCTGATGTATGTATGTTCCCATGATTACTCCATCATTAGTTGCCAAACCGAATAATGATATAAACCCCACCCATACTGCGACACTGAGGTTTATGGTGTGCATTTGGAATAAGTCACGCATGTTAACTCCTGCTACCGAAAAATTCATAAACCAACCCTGTCCGTACAACCACAATAATATAAATCCTCCTCCAAAAGCTACTATAACACCTGAAAAATGGATAAATGAAGCTGTAACTGTTTTGAATTGAAAATACAAAAGCAAGAAAATTAATATCAAACTAATTGGTATTACAATTGAAAGGCGTTTGGTAGCCCTTAACTGTTGTTCATAATTGCCTGCAAAGTGATAAGTTACACCTTTGGGAATAATCAATTCGCCACTTTCGATTTTTGATTTCAAATAATTTTCTGCCTTATTAACCACATCTACTTCGGCAAATTCAGGTTTCTTATCAAAAATTACATATCCTGTAAGAAAAGTATTTTCACTACGTATCATTTGAGGTCCACTTTCATATTCGATACTTGCAAGTTCGCCAAGCGGAACCTGAACGCCTGTCATGGAGGGAACAAGTATCTTTTTTAAATCATCCGGTGTTGTTCTTAATTCCCTGGCGTATCGAACGCGAACAGGGAATCGTTCTCTTCCTTCAACAGTTCTTGTCAGTTCCATTCCACCGATTGCTGATTGAATAACATCCTGAACTTCTCTAATTGTTATGCCGTATCGGGCAATTGCTTCACGATTAATATTAATTAATAAATAAGGAGAACCAACAACTCTTTCAGCAAATACAGAATTTGCTTCAACAGATGGAACGTTCTGCAGTTGTTTTTCAATTTCTATTCCTGTCTTTTCAATAGTTTCCAAATCCGGTCCATAAACTTTAATACCCATTGGCGCACGCATTCCGGTTGAAAGCATTACTAAACGGGTTTCGATTGGCTGCAATTTTGGAGCAGATGTTAAACCCGGTAATTGAGTTGCTTTTACAATTTCCTTCCAAATATCATCAGGCTTACGGATTTCAGGTCTCCATTGACGAAGATATTCACCTCCGTTATCGGCAATAAGTAAAGTTGTATCTATCTTTTTAAAGCCATCTTTATCGGGATTATACTTTATGCCATTTTTCAGAACATAGATACCTAACCCATCGGTTTTAAAACGTTTACGATGCCCTGCATGATCTAAAATATATTCCGGTTTATAATTGATAACAGTTTCAAACATCTGAATATTTGCAGGATCGAGTGCGGAATTTACACGTCCCCATTTGCCAACTGCAAGCTCTACTTCAGGAATTGATGTCAATCGCAAATCGAGCATTTTTGCATAATCAATATTTTTTTCAACACCTGCATGAGGCATACTTGTTGGCATAAGCAAAAATGAACCTTCGTTTAAAGCAGGCATAAATTCATTGCCTGTTCCCGGAAATACTTCTGAAATTCCTTGCCAGACATAAGTTTCGCGAATATTCCAACCGATTTTTTCAGAACTTTTTGCAACAAAACCAAACACTGTATTAAAGCCCAACCAAACTAAAATGCCAAAAAATGTTGTAAAAGCAGGAATACATAGAAATTTAATTTTGTTAGCCAAACACCAGCGAAGTATGGTTTCGTAATATTTAACCACAAGAGAAAGAATAGTAAGTACTGAGCCAATGAGGAAAACAACAAATAAAAAGTTTTTGGCGAAATGATTTTGAGCACCTAAAGGCAACCATTCAATAATTAAATAATATACTGCATATAAAACAACAATTACCAGATTTATATATTCAGGTATGCGTTTGTATTTATCTTTCCATTTGTGTTCAAATAAATTATTTATACCAATGAAAATAAGGGCAACTGCCGGCCATATATTCCAAATAACAGGAATTAAAATACCTGCAGTTATTAAAATTACATTCCATATTCGTTTAATTTTTTTTGTATCGGAACGTATCGAGAAAATGAAGTAAGCCAAAGTTGGTAATACTACAAAACCTAATATGAGAGATGAAAAGATTGCGAATGTCTTTGTATAAGCCAAAGGTTTGAACAGTTTTCCTTCTGCTGCTTCCATTGCAAATACCGGCAAAAAACTAATTAGCGTGGTTCCTATTCCAATCATAACAGCAGTTCGTACTTGTGTTGTTGCATTATATATTAATTGAATCAATGATTTGCCGCGTACATTATTATTTCCCGGCATTTCTTTATGCCGGATTATGTTTTCGATATCAACAATACCAACATCAGCCATGACTCCAATTGCGATAGCAATTCCAGATAAAGCGACTATATTGGCTTCTATACCAAAAAAATACATTAGAATAAAAGTCATTAATACTCCTAAGGGTAATAGAAATGCCACTATTAAAGATGACCTGAGGTTCATTAACAAAACAATAATAACAATAATACTTATGAGTATTTCGTGAGATAAAGCTGATTCTAAAGTTCCGATTGTTTCTCGTATAAGATCTGTGCGGTCGTAAAACGGAACAATTGTAACTTTGCTGACAGTGCCATTGTCAAGTGTTTTAGTTGGTAACCCGGGTTCAATTTCTGCAATTTTCTTTTTAACATTATTTATTACTTCCATTGGATTAGATTTGTAGCGTGCTACAACAACTGCACCTACAGCTTCTGCGCCAAATTTATCCAAGCCGCCGCGACGTGTAGCTGGTCCAAAGTTAACTTTCCCGATTTGTTTAATTGTGATAGGGACATTATCTCTAACGCTCACAACAGTTTGTTCAATATCTTCGAGTGATTTTATATAACCCAACCCTCTGACTATATATTCAACCTGATTTAATTCAATGGTTTCAGCTCCTATATCCAGATTTGCATTTTGAATTGCTTTCATCACATCCATAACAGAGACATTATAGGATTTCATGGCATCGGGGTCCATGTCTATCTGATATTCTTTAATGTAACCTCCAATTGATGAAACTTCGGAAACGCCTTCAGCAGAAGACAAAGCATATTTAACGTAATAATCCTGAATGGTTCGTAATTCCTGAGGGTCCCAACCTCCGACAGGTTTTCCTGTTTTCGGATTTCTTCCTTCAAGTGTATACCAATATATTTGTCCTAATGCTGTTGCATCCGGACCTAACATCGGTTGGATGCCTTCCGGCAAAGTTCCGGGTGATAATGAGTTTAATTTTTCCAACACACGCGAACGACTCCAGTAAAATTCAAC
This sequence comes from Bacteroidales bacterium, assembly GCA_041671145.1. Classification (NCBI taxonomy): domain Bacteria; kingdom Pseudomonadati; phylum Bacteroidota; class Bacteroidia; order Bacteroidales; species Bacteroidales bacterium. The sequence goes on from JBAZBZ010000001.1 coordinate 20,064, forward strand.
ATCATCTTTAAAAATGATATAAATAAAAGACATCCCGAACATTGATGTGCTTCGAATAGTTTTAACACCAGGGATACCCAAAAGAGCTGTTGTAAGAGGATAAGTAATTTGATCCTGAATATCCTTTGGAGAACGGCCCATCCATTCGGTTGCTACAATTTGCTGGTTCTCGCCAATGTCGGGTATGGCATCCACAAGTACAGGCGTACGCGGCAAGAATCCTGTATTCCAGTCAAACGGAGCTGTTACTATTCCCCATCCAATGAAAGTCAATAATAAAATAATTGTTATTAATTTATTGTCGAGGAAAAATTTTATGATTTTATTTATCATATATTTTTAGTGTCAATTAGTAATTTTTTAATGAAAAATAAAGAACACTTATGTTCAAAATTCTTCAATAACAAATTATTTTGCTCTCACGTATTGACAACATTTAGGCAAGGCATTGTATACCTTATCACTTGCTTTCATTTTATCGGTATCATGACCGGCACGTGCAATATTACTATGAATTTTATCCAAAGTAACAACATTTGGGTCAAAAGTGATTTTTAAGATTTGGGTTTTTATGTCCCAAACAACCGAAGACACACCTTTCACTTTTGCAGCTTTCTCAATACGAGATTTACACATTTCACAACTTCCATAAACTTTGAATGATTCTGTTTTCAATTTATCATTTTTTTGTTTACGTTGCGAATAATTACTGTTTAAATTGCTTTGACAAATTTTAGCATTTACTTCTATTGAAATAAAACTAAACGCAATTATTATTAAAATGAATTTTATCGTTTTCATAAATTTAATTTTTAATTGTTTGCAATATAAATAAAGTATTCGTAAAAAGGTACATATTGAACAATACCCTTTTGTGTAATATTCTTAAAACCAGCTTATAAACGAAAAACACAAATGTCTGAAAGTTTTACGGCACTTGTAAGCAAACTACCTGGTGGGCTATTATTACCGTATGAATTATTATATTCAAACCTTAATGGAATACATAAAAAATTCAGAAGAATTTGATTTATGTTTTCTTGTATTTGAAGTGAAGCGGGGATATAATTATTTTCAACTGTATAAACGAAAATTTTATCGCTGCAACAAATAGAACTAATGCTATTATGCGATGGGCATGTTTTTGCAGAACTTTCCATACCGCATGAAGCTTTTCTGCCTTCAAAAGAAATTTTCACGGCAACTAACTCTTCGCAACAAAAATGAACAGCAAACGAAATATGTAATACTGAAATTACAATTAACAATGCAAATAATATAGATAATATTTTTTTTGTCATTTTCTAAGCGAGAATTATCAATAAGTATATGCTTTATTTTTTTAGTAAATAAAGTTTTTGATTTTTTTCAATTTGTGTTTGCATTTAGGACAAAATCCTTTTTTATCCTGATGTATTTCAGAATCATTGGTACAGGTAAAGTAAACTTCTTTTTTTACTTTATCTGTATTATCATATTTAGTTAAATCCATACCGCATTTCGTACATTTTCCGGGAGTTTTTGCCCGAATTTCGGGATGCATAGGACACTGATAATATAATCCTTTGCATGGAGATTTATTTGAATTACTATAGCTTGAATTGTTAGAATTATCAGACCCGCCGTGACATGATTGTGCATATATCGTTTTTACATTAAATAAAAACAACATGATTGATACTATGATTATGTTTAGGATTTTATTTTTCATTGTTATTTATTAAATAATTTTAAATCTCTTGTTAAACCAAATGCTATTGAAAATTTATTTGTAATCTGTGAGCCTTTATAATTCTTATATATAGGAATATCTATTAACGTTGATATTTTCCATTTTTTTGATAACGTATAGATTATTTTTGGAGAAATAACTACCAATTGGCTTCCTGTATTTATTTGTTGTTTTGTTCCATTATAACTATAAAATTCATCGTAATTGTAGTCGGATGTTTTAATTTCGTTTCTAACTTCAACAGCTCCGGAAAACAATTCATTTAATTTATACGATACTATCAGAGCATTTAGAAAAAATCTGCCGGATTTATATTTATACGGATTTTCGCTATTCCACTCAAAACGATTATAAGAAAGAATTTTTATTTTAGAGGTTACTTCTTTAGAAATTAAAAGTTGTTCAATTAAGCCAAAAGCTCCGGTTGAGGGTTGTATTTCTTTCGGCAATTGAGTGTTGTTTTCATCGTATAGAGGTTTTGATGAAAAAGGTATTTTCCCTCCGGAACCAATTGTAATTTCAAACTTGCTTGAATCGCTTTTAAAAATAAGATATTTAAGAGATATCGAAGTAGAAGAAAACCCATATCCTCTTTTTCGAAATTCCGGCAAATCCATTACTTTCCAATTCTGAGTTTTATTAATATAATAACCTACGTCTATTTCAGTTGTTAATTTTTTTAGCAACCCATAACCTACATTAATATTAGTGAGATTATAAAAGGTGTTTAACAAAGGTGCATGATTAGGTGTTTTATCAATACTTGTTCCTCTATAAAATTTTTCCAAATAGCTGTGGCGAAACGATGCGTTCAATCTCAAAGTATTTTTTTCCAATACACCAAAATGAGCTGATGCGCAAACTGGACTACCTGTAGAACAGCATTGGGTATAAGCTTTTGTGCTAATGAAAAATATTAACAAAATAAATTTTGATAATATTTTAAGCTTAAACTTATTATTGCGATCTAACATATACTTCTTTTGATAAGGATTTCTTGTTTTCATCTGAAACTATGCATCTGATTTTAAATATGCTTGCGTGACAGACAGTCCATGAAACTTTATTTCCGCTTCCATAAAATGTTCCCCATCCATCTTCGCAACTCCATGTGTATTTTAACCTATCACCTGTTGCAGTAGCTGTTAATTCTGTTGTTGCATTAACAGTAAAAACAGAATCTTTTGCAACCAAACTTGTAAAGGTTAAAGGAGTTGTTGTATCGGCAGATTTGTCTTTTTTACAAGCAAAAATTAAAACTATTAATCCAATAAATGTTATTTTTAAGAGCTTTTTCATTTTATATTAATTTATTTTATTATAAATTTCTTACATAAAACACTTTCGTAATTTTGAATTCTAAGAAAATAAATGCCTTTATTTAAGCTATAAATTGGAATTTCTTTTTGATTATAGCCAGCATCAATTACAAATAAATTTGAGTATATTCTTTTTCCGGTTATGTCTATAATTTCATATTTAAATGTTTTATTAATTTTATTACTAAATGTAATTTTCAAAACTTTTGAATCAATAATGTTAGGATATAAGCTTATTCCGTCAACAATTGTTTTCGCTTCAGAAATTACAGTTGGGTTTTCCAAAAGTGCATTATAAATTGCATTATGAATTGAATTAGTATCAGGTATGGAGGGGATGGTGTTTTTGGTTTTATAATATATCTTATGTGAAGCACCACAAGCAATAACTACTATAGGCATACCAATTCCATATGGTGAGGAGAAATCATTGGAATATTGAAAAGTTATTCCTGGTAATAAATTATTATTTATAATCCAATTGCTTGTTGAAGTGCAATTATTTCCGCCATTATCTAAATAGAAGATTTTTATTCTTGAATTACCTGAATAAAAACCATCAATAATTGTTTTTATATTTTTCGAACCTGTTATGCAATAACTGCACTGGTGTTCATATACCAATATAATAACATCTTTCTGATCAAGATAAGAAAATAAATTCCGAGAAACAGCATTACAATCTGTCAATGTGAAATCTATTGCAGTTGTTTGAGCTTTCGATACAAGATTTCCTAATAAAGAAATGCTTAAAATAATAAAATAAAAATTTTTCATATTTTATTTTTTTCATTAATTTGTATTGATTATTGAAGAATAGTTTATCTTCTTGGCTACATATTGAACATATACGGATACATCTTTTGATAAAGAGTTATTGTTTTTATCTGTAATTATACACGTGATTTTAAATATGCGTGGGTGACAAAGAGCCCCTTCAACTTTACTGTCGTTTATATAAGTCCATGTAACTTTATTTCCGCTTCCGGCAAATGTTCCCCATCCATCTGTGCAGCTCCATGTGTAATTCAACCCATCACCTGTTGCAGTTACTGTTAATTCCGCTGTGATACTGTCTGTTGAAGCATTAGCAATAGTAAAAACAGAATCTTTTGCAACCAAACTCGTAAACGTAAGAGGTGTATTAATGTCAGAATCTACAAGGACATTATTGTCTTTTTTACAAAAAATAAAAAAGGAAAGTCCTAATGCAAGTAATAAAAATTTAATTTTTGTTTTCATGTTTTCTAAGTTTTATTTCTTATAGTAAAGATAGAAAATCAAGAAAGCCAGTGCAATACCTAATTATGGGTATTTTCATATACCTAATTATAGGTATTATCCAAATATAGTATTAAATTATATCAATAATGCTTTTTTTACGGCGTACATGACAAAGAGCGATATCCTATACTTTTCGGCAGATTTAGAAAAATGATCGAAACACTTTTTCCTCAACTCTATGACCAATTTATACTAAAACGAAATTATGCTAAATCTTTTACTGGTCTTTTTATTCATATAATCCCTATAATATCTTCTGTTACCATGTTGCGATTTATTAATGTTCAAAATAATAAACCTATTAAGCATTTAAAATACACACTACTTTTTATTAGCACAACAGATTTTATTTATCAAAAAGTTTTTGGGGAAATTTTACGGACAGTTGGTTAATTATTTTTTTATTTTCAATGGTCTGGTATGTATTCCGCATTCGCCTCCGCACTTGCTTGTGCCTATCCATCTGCCTGCTCTTTCATTATCGTCATTTGTAATATTTGAACACGGCGCACAGCCAAGCGACCTGTAACCTTCTTTATACAAAGGATTAACTTTCACTTCGTACAAAGCCAGATATTGCCATATTTCTCGTTCTTTCCATATCAAAATAGGATTTAATTTTATCAATCCTTTATCGCGTTCCTCAACTTCTTTGAAATCGGTTCGTGTTCTGCCTTCCGTGCAACGCAATCCGGTTACCCAGCACGAAACATTCATTTCTTCAATTGCTTGTCGTGTTGGTAAAACTTTAAGCAAATCGCAGCATTTGTCAGGCTCGGTTTGATAAAGTTTATCAGATATTTCAACCTTATTATTATGATAAACTTTTAATTCGGGATATTCTTCAACTATTTTATTCATAAAAGCAACAGTTTCCTTTGGTTTAAATCTTGTAGTAACAATAAAACCTTTTATTTTTTTATTTACCCTTTTTGCCAAATCCCAAACAGTAACCGAATCTTTTCCCAGACTGTTTGCAACAACAAGCCCATCGCCATACATTTCGTATGCTTCTTCGATAAGCGTGAGCGACCTGTCAACCTTTTGTTTGAAATTTAAAGAGTCAACAAGTGTTTTTAAATCGTCATTGTTTTTTAATAAATTCATTTTTACCTCCTTTAGTTTTAATTGGTTTATATAATAATTTTTAATTTAATTCAAGTATTTCTATGATTAACCAAAATTTCCGGAAACGTATTTTCGGGTTAGTTCTTTTTGGGGATTATTAAATATCTGTTCGGTTGTCCCAAATTCAATAATTTCACCCATGTAAATAAAAGCAACATTATCTGCAATTCTTTTAGCTTGCCTGAAAGTATGAGTTACCAGAACAATTGAATAATGTTTTTTCAATTTAACAAAAAGTTCTTCAATCTTCATTGTAGAAACAGGGTCGAGAGCCGATGTGGCTTCGTCGCCTAAAATAATTTCGGGTTCAACTGCCAAACCTCTTGCCAAACATAATCTTTGTTGTTGTCCAATTGATAACCGGGTTGAAGGACTGTGCAATCTGTCATAAACTTCATTCCAAAGAGCGACAGCTTTCAAATATCTCTCAACTATTTTATCTAATTTCTTTTTTCTTCTTATCCCGTGAATTCTCGGACCATAAGCAACATTATCATATATAGACATTGGAAGCGGACAAGGACGTTGAGACAGCAATCCCATTTTTTTTCTTATACTAATTATTTCTGCATCTTTACTGTAAATATTTTCGCCATCAACTAATAATTCTCCTTCAACTCTAACTTCCGTAGAATCATCATTCATACGGTTAAATGTTCTTAGTAAAGTTGTTTTTCCGCATCCTGAAGGACCTATAATACAAGTAATGCTTTTATCAGGCAATTCAAGATTAATATTTTTTAAAATATGATTATTTTGAATAAAAACATTAAGATTTCTCGCAACAATATGAGTTATATTTTCAGGATTAATATTTAATTCCTCATCTATTAATTGAGCAGTTAATGTATTTTCCATAATAATTAAATTTTGTTTTTTGATAATTTTCTACTAAAAAAACGTGCCGATAAACTAAGTATTAAAACTATTATTGTTAATATCAGAGCAGCGGCATAAGCTCTGTTCTGAACTTCTTCAATCGGGCTACCAAGCTGAAAGAAAATAGCAAGAGGTAAAGTTGCAGTTTGCTGATTAAAAGAAGTAGGAATACTATCAGTATAACCGGCAGTGAAAAGAACTGTTGCCGCATCGCCAATTGCTCTGCCAACTGAAAGCAATATAGCAGTAGTAATACCCGGCATTATTTGTCGTATAATAACTTTAATCATTTCAAATTTTGTAGAGCCGAGAGCTTGCGGTGTTTCAATCAATTCATTTGGAACACGTCGGGCTACCTCATCAATGGATCGAATCATGATTGGTAATATTAACATTCCGACAGTAACAATACCTCCTAATAATGACGCTTTCAAACCAAAATAAATCATAACAACAAATCCAAATGCTCCATAAACTATCGAAGGAATACCAAACAAAATGTCGTATGAAAAACGGCAGACCTCTTTATAAAATGAATTTTTCTTTAAATGAAAATTTATATACATCACAATTGGTAAACTGATAATAATGCTAAAGATGACAGAACCAATAACAATATATATAGAACCGATAATAGCGTTCAATATCCCTCCTTCTTTTCCAAGGTAAAACCCTCCTGTAGGTATTTCCGAAATCATTTCCCAATTCAGTGAAGGCAGTCCTTTTCTTACGATACTATAAATTATAAAAAGCAAAACACTCAATATTGAAATTGCAGACAATATCATAAGCGATTTAAAAAATGCTTCTTCAAGTTTTTTCAAAGCTAACTGCATGTTGTATATTTTAAATCTGATTCTTTTCATTCTTTAATATCCTTTTTTACGATTTCACAAATTAAACTACAAAGCATATTTTCTTTCTATTCTGATTAATATAAATCTTGAACCAGCATTAAATAAAACTATAATTACAAAAAGCAATAATGCTGCAAACATCAAAGCAGATTCATAATCCGGCATTGACATCATTTCGCCGTAGTTATTTGCAATCAGTGCAGGCAAAGGGTAACACGATTCAAAAATACTTTTTGGTATTATTGCAGTATTTCCGCATACCATTAAAACTGCTATAGTTTCGCCGAATGCTCTTGAGATTGCAAGAACTATTGCAGCAATAATTCCAGATAGTGATTTTCGTAAAACAACTTTTTTAATTGTTTGCCATTTTGTTGCTCCAACTGATAATGAAGCTTCCCGCATTTCTTTGGGAATGGCATTAAATAATTCAGATAAAATACTTACAATTAAAGGAATTATCATTATTGCCAAAACTATCCCACCTGCCAAAACAGTGTATCCTGTTGAAAATTCAACAAAATGAGGAGCCAATTTATCGGAAATAAAAGGAACGATTGTGATAATTCCCCATACTCCAAATACAACAGGCGGAATGCCCGAAAGAACATCAACAAACGGATAGGCAATTTTCTTAACTCTGCTATTTGCATATTCCGTGAGGTATATCGCTGTCAGCAAAGAAACAGGTAACGCAATAATTATAGCAATTGCCGTTACTTGTAATGTGCTTATAATATATGGCAAAAATCCATATTCTCCTTTGAATGGTTTCCAGCTGCTTGCAGAAAGCAAATCCCAAATATTTTTGCTTTGCATTATTGGCAAAGCTTTGAAAAATAGTCCCGTTGCAATCAGAAATAAAAATGTAAGCGATAAAACTGTAAGCCCTGACATAGTATGCCGGGCAATTTTATCTTTGACAATTCTAAATTTTATCATTTCAATTTATTTAACTCGACTGCTATTTTTTCTTTTGATAAATTTATATAACCCGATTCATGTACGAATTTCTGACCATCTGTAAGAATCCATTTAATAAATTCCACTACTACCTGTTTTGTCGGTTTTCCGTTTGTTACCAAAAACAAATCTCTTGCAGGAGGTGAAGGATATTTGCCGGTAGCTATTGCATTAATAAGCTGATCTAAATTGGAATAGAAATTTTCATCAGCATCAATTTTTCCATTATTGTTTAAATCTATTGGCAATACAATGATTCCCGGATTCGACTTTTTGGTTTTTGCATCATACGCATAACCTATATTGTTATAACCAATACCCGCAGGGTCTTTCTTAACTGCCTGAGCTAAACCGGGGTCACCAAATACTCCAACGCCATTAAGATCTTCTTGTTTTTTGCCAAAATATTTTGCCCATACTTCTGCTGCACCGCAAGCATCGGAGCGGGTATAAATATGAATTGGAGTACTGCTTTTTATTCCAAATGCCTGTCCCCAAGTTTGATATTTTCCGGTAACCCAAATATCATTGCCTGCATTTTTTTTCAACCCTTTTGCCAATAATTCTTTAAGCAAAGGATTTGACGCACTAATCACAGGCACTACAGCATCTTTAGTTACAGCAATTCCATAAGCACCTTTTTTAACTTCAATAGAATAAATTTCTCTGGAAACCATTCCAATGTCTACCATTTTAGAAAGCACATCTGTCATTCCTTTACCTGCACCTCCGGCGGATATATCAATTTTTACTTTCGGATGAAGTTTTTTAAATTCCTGCGCCCATTTCACAGTCATTGGATATAGTGCAAATGCACCGGAAATTGATATTTGTCCTTCTAATTCATCATTTGTTTTTGTTGTATTATTTGTATAGGAACTTAATCCGAAAAATAATACTACTGCTATTAAATAATTTAATACTTTTTTCATTTTCATTTTATTTTTTAATTGTTAAACATTTAAAATCCTATTTGCAATTGAACAACACCAAAATTATTTCGGCTATTTAATGCTACTCCTTTAAAAGGTCTGTTTGATTTATCGCCAAAATAATAACCACCTTGTAATTTAACCAATGGTGTGAAATTATAATTCAACAGGAAAATGTAATTTGTTGTTATATCAGCAGGAAAAGAAGTATTTTGGTCGTAATCGTCATATTTAAAAATAACTTGCAGTTTCTTAGGAAAAACAAAATAACCTATTTGAGCATAATACCCTTCTTTGTTAATGTCTTTCCATTTGCTGTCTCTGCCATCTTTACCATTTATGTATTCGCCCCTGAACGACAAACCTTTTATTTCGTAACTTAATTCAATGCCTATGCGGTTTCTTGCCTGATTTATTGACGTTGTTTTTGTAGTTAAAGTTGATGTGGATTTTGACACAAGAGAAGCTGATGTTGTAGTTGTAGTAGTTACAGTTGTTGTTGTGGTTGGAATATTTGCATATCCGCTATAAAAACCGCCACCAATTTTCAGGTTTTTTATTGGCTGAAGAACAAGTCGTCCGCCAATATCTCTTGCTTTATTGTTGTCAGAGAAGTTAACTCCTGAACCATTAAAAACACCAACAGCATAATTAATCAAATTATAATCTTTAATCTTTACCACATCACCTGTAACTTTAACACCTAAATCCAAACCATTAAAATTTCCAATTACATCTTGTCCTCTTGAGCAAAGCGATTCTACAACCTGTGAAAGGTCTATAGTTTCAAGTTTATCAGTTGGAGTATTGTTTTCAAGAGATAAAGGAATTTTTATATTACCTGCTTGAACTCTTAAGTAATCTGCAAATTTATATTCAGCATAAGCATCAAGTAATTTAGGAGCTGTAGCAAATTCAACTTGCAAAACATAACTCCATGAAGACGAAATAGAACCCTTAGCTGATAATCTTGCTCTGCGAACATCTACAGCATCATTCTTTGCAGGGTTTCCGAAGTTCTGATAGCGAACTTGCGTAAATCCTGATAATTTTAATTTCTTTGATGCTTCAACTCCAAACGAAGTTCTGAGAGAATCTGTTTTTTGTTGTTTGATAGCAGCTTCAGCTCTGATTGAATCTGCTTGTTGTTGTGTAATTGTTTTATTTGCAATCAGCAAATTTAAAATGTCATTGCTCGTTTGAGTTTTAGCTTTGCCAAACGCTAAAGCAATTAATAACAGTAATGTGATTCTTTTCATTTTTTTCATTTTTCATTTTTAATTAATACTATTTCTATCGATTTAGTCGACAAATGTAAAATTTTATTATATTTGCAAAAAAAAATTCTTATTGGAATTTTATAGTTTAAAATATGAAATTTTGCAGGTTTTGAAAAATTGCCTTTAAAATCAATAGTTTTGAGAATAATTAAAAGTTTAATTTTATGATTCAGGAAAAGAAAAATTTAATTTTCAATTGCGATTCGTGTTTTTTTAAACATATAATGAAGCAGTATATAAGCGATGAACAATTTGAAACGCTTTTCAACAGTGCAATTCAATTAAAGTTTAAAAAAGGGGAACATTTGCTTAAACAAAACAACAAATTTACACATGTCGCTTATCTGCATAAGGGCAGAGTAAAATTTAATTACGAAAATGAATTTGGTAAAAATCTTGTTCTTACTGTTGTTAATTCACCAATTTTACTTGGAGGTGCAAACCTTTTTAATGAAGATACTAATCTGTTTTCAATCACTGCTATTGAAGATTGTGAAGCATGTATGCTCGATGTTTCGATTTTAAAAAAACTTGTCATTAACAATAGTGCTTTGGCAATACATTTGCTTGAATTCACAACATCATTGTTTAAAAGTTCAATTTTGAATTTTGTAAGCTTGGTGCATAAGCAAGTAAATGGACGAATTGCCGATATACTTATTTATCTTTCACAGAAAATATACAAAAGTGAAAACTTTATGCTAACTCTTACAAGAAAAGAATTAGCTGAATTTGCAGGATGTTCGCAGGAAAATGTTATTCATACTCTGACACGTTTTCATAAAGAAGGTATTATTAAATTAGAAGGAAAGAATATTGAAATCATTGATGGCAACCGACTATCTGAAATAAACAGATTAGGATAAAAGGAAATTAAATTTATTTTTGTAAAATTCCACCCTCTGCTTTATTCTGCCATTCATGCCTATGTTGCCTTTAAATACATGTCGATTGATAATTATTTATATTTTATTTATGTAATTCTTTGATACGATAAACCATTCTTTTATTACTTTTGTTTTTATTAAGTTTAAGAATAAAAAGAAAAACAGAATTGAATTTTTTATTAATGTTTGAGTGGTATCAATCTTTGTTAGAAAAAATATAGTTTAAAAGATGGGTAAAAAAACAAAACAACAAAAACCAATAGTCAGAAAAAACATTAAAGCTGTTGTAAATATTAATTTTCTCGAAAAAGCAGAAAAATATTTTACTAAAAAAAATAAAATCTTTTTTTTGATTTCATTAATTTCAGCAATTATTTTCGGAGCACTATTGTTTAATTTTTTAATTGACGAAGGCGGTGACGATTCGGGATATATAGTGGCAGCAAAGGATTTTATTGATGGAAAACAATTCCCGACATGGCATGGTTCTTTATATCCGATATTTCTTGGTTTGCCGATGTTATTCACTGGCGTTAATGTTGCATTTTTTAAAATCATTTCTTTTTTTCTGATAATAGGAAATTTGATTTTGCTGTTTTATACTTTCAAAAACAGAATTCCTTCGTCAATACTCGTATTTACAACAATTCTGACAGCAATAAATTGCCACATCCTTTTTTATGCAAGTTCTACATATAGCGAAGCATTCTTTTTATTCATGCAAATATTAACCCTTTATTTTTTCTTTAAACTTATTGATAAATTAAATACAAGCCCGAATAGTTTGAAAGAGCATTGGAAAACATGGCTCATATTTGGCTTATTTGTGTTTTTACTGAGCTTAACGAGAAATGTCGGCATTGGATTTATTATTGCCGTTTTGCTGTACTTTTTGATAAACAAGAAATATATTCAATCGTTATATTCATTGGCATCTTTTGTAATTTTCCAGATACCGTATACTATTTACAAAAACATTTTCTGGAAACTCAATAAAACAGATTACGAAGGCAGATTCGGAGAAATGTTCTGGAAAAACCCTTATGACAAATCATTAGGAAAAGAAGATTTTTCGGGATTTATAAAACGTTTCTTCGAAAATACCGACCAGTATTTATCTAAAAATTTCATGAAGATAATAGGACTTAAACCACTCGAATCAAAGACAACAAGTATATTTTTTACAATCTTAATTTGTCTGTTGTTTTTTGGAGCAGTTTATATTATTTTTAAAAAGAACAAGTATTTGCAATTTATTTCCATGTATTTGATGATATCAATATTTATAACATTTATATCACTGCAGGTTTTATGGGACCAACCAAGATTAATTTTAGTTTATGTGCCCTTAATAATATTAATACTCTCTGTTGGAATATATGAATTATCACAAAAGTATAATTTAAAATTCATGCAATATTTTCTGATTATTTTTCTATCGATATTGGTATTGCTCGAATTTGCACAAACTAAAAATAAAATTGAAAGCAATATTCCTGTTTTAAGAGAAAATATTAAAGGAAATAAGTTTTATGGATTTTCTTCCGACTGGAAACATTTTTTGCAAATGAGTGAATGGGTGTCAAAGAATATACCGGAAAATGTTGTGATTGCTTGTCGGAAACCATCAATGTCGTTCATTTATAGTGACGGAAGAAAATTTTTCGGGATTACAAATTTTCCTGTCGAAGAACCTGAATTTGCCATTCAAAATTTAAAAAAACAAAATGCTAATTATACAATAATTGACCACTCACAGTGGAATGAAATAAATTCCAATTTACGTGAAAAGTGTGCGCCATTCTTTAAAGTATTAATAAATGACAAAAAAACTCAGGGATATGCCATTTACGATTTTTGTAAAGACACCAGTGTATATGCTGTATTAAGAAGTGGAAAAATAAAATTCACAATTAACATTGACGATATTTTAATTAAATTAAGAAATAATAAAATAAGATGCAGGGCTATTATTCCTGACTCTTTATATGATAACCTGAAAAAAAATAAGGTAAAATACATAATTGATTATTCGAGTAAAAAAAACGCCATAAGCAATACTCTTAAAAAATACATGGCAGGTATAATGCTAAAATATCCTCAAAGTTTAAAACTTATAAATCAAATGGGAAGTGATAATGATAATCCCACGAGATTATATGAGTTTATATATTAATTCTCTTATAAATAAAAAATATAAGAAAGATGAGTAAAAAAACAAAAAAGCAAAAATCAGATGGAAGAAAAAATATTAAAACTACAGTAAACCCTGATTTTATCGCAAAAGCAGAAAATTATTTCACTAAAAATAATAAAATTTATTTTTGGATTTCGTTGATTTCAATAATTATTATTGGAGTGCTGTTATTTAATGTCAAAATTGATGAAGGCGGAGACGATTCTGGATATATAGTGGCAGCAAAGGATTTTATTGATGGAAAACAATTTCCAACATGGCATGGTTCTTTATATCCGATATTTCTTAGTTTGCCGATGCTATTCGTTGGTGTTAATGTTGCATTTTTTAAAATCATTTCTTTTTTTCTGATAATCGGAAATTTAATTTTATTGTTTTATACTTTCAAAAGTAAAATTCCTTCTTCAATACTTGTATTTACAATAGTTCTGACAGCAATAAATTGTCATATACTTTTTTATGCAAGTTCAACATACAGCGAAGCATTCTTTTTATTTATGCAAATATTGACTATTTACTTCTTCTTTAAACTGATTGAAAAATTAAATACAAACCCGAATAGTTTAAAAAAGCACTGGAAAACATGGTTAATATTTGGCTTATTTGCTTTTTTATTGAGCATTACCAGAAATGTTGGCATTGGATTTATAATTGCTGTTTTGTTATATTTTTTAATAAACAAACAATATATTCAGTCGTTATATTCATTTGTGTCTTTTATAATTTTTCAAATACCATATACTATTTATAAAAACATTTTCTGGAAACTTAATAAAACAGATTACGAAGATAGATTCGGAGAAATGCTTTGGAAAAATCCTTATGACAAATCATTCGGAAAAGAAGATTTTTCGGGATTTGTAAAACGTTTTTTTGAAAATACCGACCATTATTTATCGAAAAACTTCATGAAGATAATAGGGCTTAAACCTATCGAATCAACTACAACAAGTATATTTCTTACAATTTTAATTTGTCTGTTGTTTTTTGGAGCAGTTTATTTTATTTTTAAAAAGAACAAGTATTTGCAATTTATTTCCATGTATCTGATGATATCAATATTTATAACATTTATATCACTGCAGGTTTTTTGGGACCAACCGAGATTAATTTTAGTTTATGTGCCTTTAATAATATTGCTAATAGCTGCTGGAATATATGAATTATCACAAAAATATAATTTAAAATTCATGCAATATTTTCTGATTATTTTTTTATCAATGTTGGTATTGCTCGAATTTGCACAAACTAAAAATAAAATTGAAAACAATATTCCTGTTTTAAGAGAAAATATTAAAGGAAATAAGTTTTATGGATTTTCTGCCGACTGGAAACATTTTTTGCAAATGAGTGAGTGGGTATCGAAAAATATACCGGAAAACGTTGTGATTGCCTGTCGGAAACCCTCAATGTCGTTCATTTATAGCGACGGAAGAAAATTTTTCCCAATTATGAAATTCCCGGTCGAGGAAGCTATAATTGCAATTCAAAATTTAAAAAAACAAAATGCTAATTACACAATAATAGATTGCTCACAATGTAATGAACAAAATTTCAATATATATGAAAAGATTGCACCATTTTTAAAAATATTGGTGAATAACCAAAAAACACAGGGATATGGTATTTACGATTTTGGTAATGACAGCTCTATATATTCAAATTTAAAAAGAAATAATATAAATTTTTCACTCGATATTGACGACTTTTTAAACGCATTAAAAAACAGCAAAGCAAATCTTCGTGCTATTTTTCCTGATTCTTTATATGATAATCTTAAAAAAAATAATATAAAATATCTTATGGATATTTCATTAACTAAAGTTGAAGGAAATCAGTATAGCACGAATTTTACAAGTATTCAAAATTATATAGTAAGTATAACCGCAAAATATCCGGGAAGTTTTAAAGTTATAAATCAAATAGGAAACAATACTGATAGTCCTTCGAGATTATATGAATTTATGCCGAGACACTAAATATTTATTGCTAATTCTTTCCCCTGCTTTATTCTATCAGCCATTCCGATGCCGCCTTTTAGATTTCCACCGATAAATAAACCTCTATATTTTTTTTCAATTTCTGCAACAGCATTAAATCTTTCTCCGCTTTCAATTCCGTATTGCGGAATTGCTTTGTTGTGGCGTATAATTTTAAACATGTTTGGATTAAATTGTTTTAATGACAAAAGCTCCACACTTTCTTTTTCCACAACTTTTTTAATTTCATTGTCATTATAATTCATCATATCTTGTCTTCTTACACCGCCCATGAATATTGATAAAAGCGAACCATTTGAGGGAGCTCTGTTTTTAAATAACGATGACATAAAAAGTATTCCAAGTAAATCGCGTTTTTCAATAAAAGGAATCAAACCGCCAAAACCATCGAGTTTCATTCCATTCCATTGCTCAAATCCTAAAATTATTTCTATAACTTTTGTGTAAAGCAACGAATCAATTTTTGAAATAATATTTTTTTCAATGAATGGAAATATTGCTCCAAGCTCATAAGCGCCAACAGTTGTTATTATTTTATTTGATTTAATAATTATTTCGCTGCCTGTTTTATCGTTGTATCTGATTTCAAATCCATTTTCTGTCGGATTTATTTTTATGTCAGTTACCCCAAGAATAAAATTATTTTCATCAGCCGATTTATACAAAGCATTTGTAAGTGAACTCAAACCGTCTTTAAAAGAAAAAACTTTTCTGTTTGCTCTTTTTTCCAATTCGGTTTTCTTTTCAAATCCTTTTTTAATTGAGCCACCGATGAAGCTTCCATAATCATGTTCTAAATTATAAAGTTTTGGTAAAGCGTATTTTGGTATTAAATAATCAGGGTCTCCGGCATAAACTCCAAGAATGAATGGGTCAACAGTGTATTTTAAAAAACTTTCTCCCATTCTTCTTCTTACAAGTGCAGAAAGATTTTCATGCGACTCTTTTCCGGGTGCCCTGAATGGCTCACCAAGTATGCGGATTTTATCTTTGAAAGTAAATAAAGGAGTTTTTATTGCATCAAATAATCCTAAAGGCAAATGTTCCCATTTCCCGTTTTTTAAAATATATCTTTTGTTAACTGCATCGGCAGCAATTTCCAATTCACACAAATCCGACAAATCATCAAAAAGTTCAACAACTGTTGTATTGCCTATTACTCCTGTATTAGGCCCTTCTTCATATATAAAATTATTTTCTTTAATTGAGTTAATAACTCCACCAACTCTGTTGTCTTTTTCTAAAACAATAAATCTTTTATTTTGTTTTTTTAAATAATATGCAGTTGTAAGTCCTGTAAGTCCTGCTCCTATGACAACTATTTCAGTACGAATTTCCATTAGAATTTTAATTAATAATTACGGATTTAGGAGTTTAAAATAAAATGATATTATGTAAATTTACTAATTTACTTTTATCTGCTTATAATCTTCGTATTTGAAAATGTTTATATATTTATTCTCAAATCCGTTGTTTTCAGTTTTCTGGTAAATATATTTATTCTGAAGGGGATTGGTTTTAATGTTATTTAAATTATTCTGAAAATTTACTCCGTAATCTTTTAATGCTTTCAGAAAATAAAAACATATATCAAAGCCCACAAAGGCGTACTTATGGGGTTCGGTTTTAAAACGGTCTCTGTATTTTATTACAAAATCTTTTACGTTTTCCTGCTCATAATCTACAAAAGTTGTTGAGTATAGCTGTAAATAAAGCTTAACGAGATAAGTAATTTCCATATTATCGAAATGACGCCAGCCCGAAAGTCCGAGAACTTTAATTTTAAAATCTTCAATCCGGCTTGTAAATTCGGGTGGTTCATCTTCTTTCTTATTCGGTTTTTCTATTTCATAGCGGCTGCATAAACTTGTTATAAGATTGCTTACAAAAATCTGATTATTGGAAAGGATTAATAATACATTCTGGGTGTCTTTTATAAAAATTTTATCAAGTCCACTTAATCCGCTTTTGTTATAAGGCAATTCGGTAGCAACAAGACATTTTCCTGAACTATCGGGAGTATTTTTAAAAACGGTTTTAAATTTCTGAAGCATTATTTTTTCGTTTTCGTTATTATCGTTATAAACAATAACAAGGTTGGTGCTATGGATTTTTTTTGCAATATAGCTTGCATACAATTCGAGCTGAACCATCATAGACGGAGTTGCTTTAAAAACGAATGGATTATTTTCCAGAACTTTATTTTCGGAAGTTAAAGGAGAAACGATTTTTATTTCATATTTTTTTGCAAATCCAGCAACGATTTTAAAAGGTGTTTCAAATAAAGGACCTATTATCAAATCCATTTTTTGAAGTTCTGGTTTTCTTAAAATACCTAATGTTTGAACAGAATCATCATTAACTTCATAAACATGAATTTTCAAATTCATTCCTGTTTTCTTCAATGAATCAATCGCTATCAAAGCTCCCTCATAAAAACCAATAAATAAAAATGATTTCTGGTTGCTTGCAATATTTTCTTCGGGATTATCATTTATTTTTATTTCATCGGCATATTGAAGATTAAATGGCACCATTAAAGCAACATCGTAAATGACTTTTAGCTCCGACTTTGTAATTTTTTTTCTGTTAGTATCAGTTATAGCATTTTCTTTCTGCTTTTTATATTTCTCGGGAATTTTAGTTGTAACCGGAATATTTAATATTTGTCCTTCTTTGATTACATCGGCAATATCGGGATTTACCCTTTTTATTTCATCAACAGAAATACCATATTGTTTTGAAATGTTATAAAGGGTTTCTCCCTGCTCAACTTCATGTGTTAAAAAATTTTCTTCTGATTTTGGTTGAGAAATTTTTGATATGAAAGGTATTTTAATTGTTTCCCCTTCTTTCAACTTCTTTTTCAATTCGGGATTTGCTTTTTTTATTTCATCAACTTTAACCGAATATGCCTGAGCAATGGTTGATAGCGTTTGCCCTTTTTCTATTTTATGAATATAGTATTTCTTTCCGCTTATTACTTCTGTTTGGGCTGATCTTGTTATTTTTTGCTTTACTTCTTGCGAAAAAGTAACTACAGAAAAAATAAAATTTATCAGTATAAAGATTATTATTTTTCTCATAATAGTATTTTCAAATTTACAAACTTTTTGTCTAAAAAAAATGATTTTTTATAAACAAAAAATAAATCCTATTGATGTGCTGAATGTTGAAAAATCATTAAACTCGTTAATATCAGTAGAAATTTTATAATTATTATAATCAATAGTATATTTAAATTCATTAAAATTATTTAACAAATAACCAACTTGAAAAGATAATGAAAGTTTTGATGAGATTTTATAATAACATCCCAAAGCAGCTTCTGCTGCTATATTATGACACTTTACTTTTGAATTAAATGCATAAGATGTATTATTAACAAGATTTGAGTATCCTACAGAAACATTAGTGTATATATTAAATTTTTCATTTTCATACGGTTTGTAAAAAATAGTAGGAGCAATGAAGTTTAAGTAGATATCGTCTTGTAATTTATATGTCAATGAAATGGAATCAATTGTTAAACAAAATGAATTGATACTATTATGAAAATATCCAAATTCATATTTTATTCCTATACCTAAATGTTCATTATTATAAAAATGAATAAACGCATTGAAGTTATATCCATTTCTAAGTTTTTGCAGGTAATTTGAATATATTTTTCCTAAATCAGTTTTGGCAAAATTTTTATTTAAAATATGACTATATCCAACATTTAGAGAAAAATAAAAATCTTTATACTTTAATGGTTTTGTTGTTTTGTAAAAATTAAATTTGAATCCAGAAATCATTGAGCTATCTATTATGATTTTTCTTTTATTTTCTTTACTGCCAACTATTATTGTAACTTTATTTTTTTCTATTTTTTTAATTGTACAGTTTACAGAATCTTTTTTATTTATAATGATAATATCTTGAGAAAAACTCAAAGAACTTATAAAAAATAATAAAATTGTTAAATAATTTTTCATTTTGAATGTATTTATTCGTTTTTTATATTTTATTCCCATTCAATAGTAGCAGGTGGTTTGGAACTAATATCATAAACAACCCTATTTACACCTTTTACTTTATTAATAATTTCATTCGAAACTTTTGCTAAAAATTCGTAGGGCAGATGAACCCAGTCGGCAGTCATTCCATCGGTTGATGTTACTGCTCTGAGGCAAATTGCATTTTCATAAGTTCTTTCATCGCCCATTACTCCTACAGATTGAACTGGCAGAAATATTGTTGCTGCCTGCCAAACCGAATCATACAAGTTTTCTTTTATAAGACCTTCAATAAAAATATCGTCAGCTTCTTTTAAAATATCAAGTTTTTCTTTTGTTATTTCTCCCAGAATTCTTATTCCGAGACCAGGACCCGGAAAAGGGTGTCGTTTCAAAAAACTTTCATCAATGCCGAGAATTTTTCCAACCTTCCTGACTTCATCTTTAAACAATGTATTCAACGGCTCTGCAATTTTCAGTTTCATAAAATCCGGTAACCCGCCAACATTATGATGAGATTTGATGGTTGCCGAAGGTCCTTTCACCGACTTCGATTCTATAACATCGGGATATATTGTTCCTTGTGCAAGCCACTTTACATCTTTTATTTTATGTGCCTCTTTATCGAATACATCAATAAATGCTTTGCCAATTGCTTTTCGTTTTTTTTCAGGATTTGAAATTCCTTTAAGCTCGTTTAAAAATATATCTGAAGCATCAATACCGATTACGTTTAAATCAAGTTTTTTATATGAATCAAGAACTTTTTGAAATTCATTTTTTCTCAACAAACCATTATCAACAAAAATGCAGTAAAGATTTCTTCCGATTGCTTTATTTAAAAGAACTGCTGTAACAGTAGAATCAACACCTCCCGACAATCCCAAAACAACTTTATCGTTGCCAAGTTTTTCTTTTAACTCTCTAATTGTTGATTCGGCAAATGAATCGGGAGTCCAATTTTGTGAAGCATTACAAACATCAACAATAAAATTTTTCAGCAATCTTATTCCTTCGGTTGTATGGTAAACTTCAGGATGAAACTGCACTCCAAACACATTTTGATTTTTTAATTCAAATGCGGCAACTTCAACTTCAGGGGTGCTTGCAAGAATTTCGGAATTTTCGGGAATCTTTTTAATAGTGTCGCCATGCGACATCCAAACCTGTGTTCCTTCCGAAATATTTTTAAATAAAATGTTATTTTTATTTATTGATGAAAGATTGGCTCTTCCGTATTCTCTTATTTTTGAAGGTAAAACTTCGCCACCGTAATTTTGAGCAATAAGTTGAGCTCCGTAGCAAACGGCAAGAACAGGCAGGTTTTTTCTTATATTTAAAATATCAATAAATGGAGAATTTTTGTCCCTCACAGAATATGGACTTCCGGAAAGTATTATTCCTTTTATTGTTTCATCAATTTCAGGAAAATTATTGTAAGGATGAATTTCGCAATAAACATTAAGTTCTCTTACCCTGCGCGCAATCAACTGCGTATATTGTGAACCAAAATCGAGAATTATTATTTTTTCCTGCATAATCTGTTTTATATGTATGCAAATTTATGAATACTAATTGATTTGTGGAAAAGTATGTATAATTATTTTTAATATGTTGATAATTTTTATTTTTAATTTATTAACTTTGTTAAACTTATTTAAGTAATGGTTGATTGGTGCTATTACTATATACGACTATATTGCTAAATTGTTTAATTGTTGTTTTGATTCAACAAACCTACTTTTAACAATTTTTCAATATAATAATTAAACAATTTTATTTTAGCATAAATTAAATTTTAACCGTTTTTAGTTTATATAAAAATTACAAAAATTAAGAAATTTTAAATATGCCATATCGCAAGTATATCAGGCGTTATCGTTGGCAGATAAGTTTCAGTTTTATACTTATTCTGGTTTTTATTATTTTAAACTTTATTCATTTTCTTATTTACCGTGATTTTCATCATATTTTTCTCTGGACAATGACAAACCTGGCTTTCTTGCCAGTATATATTCTGTTCGTAATAATAATTCTTGAAGAAATTTTAAATCAGCGCGAAAAGTTATCAATACTTGAAAAACTAAACATCGTTATAGGTACTTTTTTCAGCAACATGGGAACGAACCTGCTGAAAATAACTATAACTGTTGATACAAAAACAGATACTATCAGAAAACTGCTCAATTTAACGCTTGACTGGACAGATAAAGAATATTTGGAAGCAAAAAAAATAATCGGGGATTATAAATCCAAAGTGAAAGTTAAACCTGATGATTTGAAAAAGATATATGAATTGCTTGCGGATAAAAAAGGGTTTTTATTGCACATGCTCGAAAATCCTTATATGGTAGAGCATGAATCGTTCACAGAGCTACTGATGGCAGTTTTTCATCTTCTTGAAGAACTTGCAAGCAGGAATAGCTTTAGTAATTTGCCTGAAACAGATATTGAACACCTGCAAAAAGATATAGAAAGAATTTGCAACCTGATAATTATTGAATGGTTGAATTACCTTATGTCTCTTAAAAAAAATTATCCTTACCTTTATTCGCTTGCTGTGAGAAGAAATCCGTTTAATAAAGACGCATCAGCAATTGTGCTAAAATAAAATCACAATAATTGTTTATTTAGTAATTTTCCTGATTCCATAAGTTTTTTAAAATACTTTTCGCATGCTGATTTCTCGAGCTCTTCAAAATATTTCTGATTGTGCAAATCACTGCCTATAAATTCTATCATATTATTGTCAATAAGCTTTTCAGCTATCTTTTTCGTTGGTAAAGAATAATAACCTGTTAGTGAAATGGCATTAAGTTGAAAATAAACTCCTCTGTCTTTAAGTTTTTGGTAGTGTTCGAAATCGCCGTACCAGTATGGATATCTTTCCGGATGTGCAAGTATTGGCTTATATCCTTCTATTTGCATTTCAAATAAAACCGATTCCAGATTTTCAGGTGGATTGAAATATGCCAATTCAATTAAAACATGTTTATTACCGAAAGAAAGAAATTTTCTTGATTTAAAAATTTCCTCAAAAGAATAATCGAGCAGATACTCAGCAGCAGCATCAACTTCAATGTTTATATCATTTTCATTCAAATGTTTTTTTAGATTATTAAGTCCTGCAATAATTGTTTCATTGGTATTTCTGAATGAATCCTGCATTACATGCGGAGTAATTATTAGTTTTTTATATCCGAGTTCGTGCATATTTTTAATCAGAGCAATGCTTTCATCAATTGATTGTGCTCCATCATCAATGCCGGGAATTAAATGCGAATGCATATCCACAGTGATTTCTGAAAAATCAATGAGTTTGTTTTTTTTCCCAGAACTGAAAATATTTTTAAACATTTACTTTTTATGCTAACGTTTTATATTGTTGTTCATAATATTTCTGGTAATCGCCTGATGTTACATTATTCAGCCATTCTTCATTTTCAAGATACCAGTTAATGGTTTTTTCCAATCCTTCTTCAAATTTTACAGAAGGTTTCCAGTTTAATTCTTTTTGGATTTTTGTTGAGTCAATGGCATAACGCAAATCGTGACCTGCACGGTCTTTCACAAATGCGAGCAATTTTACGGAAGTTTCTTTTGAACGGTTCAATTTCAAATCCATTATTTCACAAAGTTTTTTTATGAGTTCCAAATTTGCCCATTCATTATTTCCACCGATATTATACGTTTCGCCAATTTTGCCTTTATGATAAATCAAATCAATTGCATTGGCATGGTCTTCAACATACAGCCAATCCCTTATGTTTTCACCTTTTCCGTATATCGGAACAGGTTTGTTGTTTTTTATATTATTAAATGCAAGAGGAATTAATTTTTCGGGAAACTGATATGGTCCGTAATTATTCGAGCAATTAGAAATTACAATTGGTAATTTGTAAGTATGAAAATATGCTCTTACCAAGTGGTCGGAACTTGCTTTTGATGCGGAATACGGACTTCGCGGGTCATAAGAAGTAGTTTCCGTAAAACGTCCGGTTGCACCAAGCGAGCCATAAACCTCATCTGTGGAGATATGATAAAATTTTTTATTCTCAAAATGAGCTTTCCATATATTTTTTGCAGCGTTCAATAAATTTATTGTACCAACAATATTAGTATAAATAAATTCAGTTGGATTTGTAATAGACCTATCAACGTGCGATTCGGCAGCAAGATGAATAACTCCATCGAATTTATATTTTTCAAATAAATTTTCAATAAAATCCTGAACAACAATATCACCTTTTACAAATTCATAATTTTGTTTTTTTTCTATATCCCTAAGATTAGCAAGATTTCCGGCATAAGTGAGTTTGTCAAGATTAATAATTTTATATTCAGGATGTTTATTTACAAATAACCTGACTACATGTGAACCAATAAAACCTGCGCCACCGGTAATTAAAATTTTTCGCATATTTAATTATACTTTTTTATTTAATGAAATTTCCCAATCCCACGCCGATTTGAGCATTTCGTTTAAATCTTTTTCGGCTTTCCATCCTAATTCTTTATTTGCATATTCTGTGCTTGCCCAAACTTTTTCAATATCTCCCGCTCTTCTTTCAACAAGTTTATAATTTAATTTTACTCCCGAAACTTTTTCAAATGTTTTAATGACTTCTAAAACCGAATTTCCGTTGCCTGTTCCGAGATTGAATATTTCATAAGCAGATTTATTTTTATTGTTCAATAATCTTTCAACGGCAATAACATGGGCTTTTGCCAAATCTACAACATGAATGTAATCCCTGATACAAGTACCATCGGGCGTATTGTAATCGTTTCCGAAAACTCTTAAAAATTCGTGTTTTCCTATAGCTGTCTGAGTTATGAACGGAACAAGATTATTTGGAATTCCGATAGGAAGCTCACCAATTAATGATGATTCATGAGCACCTATAGGATTGAAATATCTTAGTAATATTGATTTAAGGGATGTTGTTTCTACTGTGTCTGAAATAATTTCCTCTGAAATTTGTTTTGTGTTGCCGTAAGGTGACAATGCTTGTTTTATAGGCGCTTTCTCTGTTACGGGCAATTCATCAGATTGTCCGTAAACAGTACATGAAGAAGAAAAAACAAAATTATTCACACCAAATTCATTTGCACATTTAAGAAGATTAATAAGCGAAAACAAATTATTATGATAATATTTCAGCGGTTTTTCAACTGATTCGCCAACGGCTTTGAATGCTGCAAAATGTATTATCGCATCAATTTTATTTTCTTTGAAGAAAGAATAAGTTTTTTCAAAATCACATAAATCAAATTCCTGAAATTCGGGATGTATATTTGTTATTTTTTCAATAGAATCAACTACTTCATGATATGAGTTTGAAAAATTATCAACAATAACAACATCAAATCCTTTTTGCTGAAGCTCCACTACTGTGTGGGAACCGATATATCCTGTTCCACCTGTTACAAGTATTTTAGCTTTATTCATTTTTAATATCAATTTGTGAAGTGGTGAATTTGTGAATTTTTTATTTAACTGAATTTAATATTACTAAAAGTACACCCACCCATAAAACTTCTCCTAAAACAGCAGAAGTCACATTAATTCCTTTTGCTCTTCTGCTATAGCATTTCAAAAAAATTCTATTATGGTATAATTCTTTATGTTCAATTTTATCTTTATTTGGAGGCTTAGTTGGTGATGCGGCAACTATACCTACGCCTATTACTCCGAACCAAAATCCTGCCATCAAATTGCCAAAAACTCTATTATGATAATTATTAGCATCTTCCTTTCCCCTAAGACATTCGATACAATTTTTATCAAAAATGATTTTTATTTTATTAAAGTTTTCTATCCTTCCATCTTTGTATTCTATTTTTTTTACTAAATTCTTGTCTATTTCAAAAACTATATTATTACCATATTTAGTATATTTAATACATTGGGAATCTACAGAAATAATATTACAAGCAAAATAATCAAAATCTCTAAGATGTATAACATCTTGTGATTTTATTTCAAATGAAACAAATAAAAATATCAAAAAAGAAAAAATTAATTTCATTATATTTTGTTTTGCCACTTCACCTCCTAATCACAAACTCCAATAGTTCATTTCTTTTATTTTTTTACGATAAATGCCTTTTATGTCAACAACTAAGCCATTTTCTTTTGTAATGGATTTAAAATAATTTTCATCCAGTTCAAGATATTTATCGTGATTAACGGCTATAATAACTGCATCATAATCGTTGGAAACATTGTTTGTTAAAGAGATTCCGTATTCGTGTTTGAAATCTTCGGATGAAGCATACGCATCAACAATGTCAACTTTAACTCCATAAGATTTCAATTCATTTATAAGGTCGGGAACTCTTGAATTTCTTATATCACTGACATTTTCTTTAAATGTAGCTCCCATTACGAGAACCTTGGATTTTAAAACATTTTTACCAAGAGCAACAAGTTTTTTGAAAGTTTGCTTTCCCACATAATATCCCATTGAGTCGTTAATAAGACGACCGGAAGTTATAACCCGTGAATGAAACCTGAATTCTCTTGCTTTATGAGTAAGGTAATACGGGTCAACGCCTATGCAATGTCCGCCAACTAAACCGGGATAAAATTTCAAAAAATTCCATTTTGTGCCTGCAGCTTCGAGTACATCATAAGTATTAATTCCCATCCTGTTGAAAATTATTGATAGCTCATTCATCAAAGCAATATTTATATCGCGTTGAGTGTTTTCAATAATTTTTGCTGACTCTGCAACTTTAATTGACGATGCTCTGTGAACTCCTGCTTTTACGACTATTTGGTATGTTTTTGCAACTACATCAAGTGATTCTTCATCACAACCCGAAACAATTTTTATTACCGAAGTTATTGTATGTTCCTTGTCGCCGGGGTTTATTCTTTCGGGAGAATATCCAACTTTGAAATCATTCACTACTTTTAAACCCGAAAGTTCTTCAAGCACGGGAATACAATCTTCTTCGGTACATCCAGGATAAACTGTAGATTCAAAAACAACGTAATCGCCTTTTTTAAGAATTTTACCAATTGTTTTTGTGGCACTTATCAGTGGGAATAAATCGGGAAGGTTATGCTTATCTATAGGAGTAGGCACAGCAATTATGTGAAAAGTTGCATCTTTCAAATCCTCAAAATTTGCAGTAAATTTTATATCACAATTATCAAAAGCCGATACAGGAAGCTCTCCACTCGGGTCTTTTTTGTTCTTCATCATTTCTACTCTGTCGGGTTTAATATCAAAACCGATAACGGAAATCTTTTTTGCAAATTCCAAAGCAATTGGTAACCCAACGTAACCAAGTCCTATAACAGATAACTTGGTTTCTTTTCTCAATAATTTATTATACATGATTATAATTTATTTTTTAATGAATAAATACGTTCAATGATTTCAACTACTTTTAAACCCTCCATTGCGTTTGTTGTTGCAGTGGTTCTTCCTTTTAAAGTATCTACGACGTTTTCTATTATATAATGATGATTAGCAGCAGAACCTTTATAATGTCCGTAATCATTTGCTGGATTTGAAGGAGGTAATACAGGCATTTGATAATTTTTAATGTTGCAATATTCAACTTCGTTCATGTACTGACCGCCGATTTTAACACTTCCGTTGCTTCCGATAATTGTCAAACTGCTTTCCATATTTTTGTCCCATACCGCTGTGGAATAGTTAAAACAACATATTCCTCCACCGAGAAAATTAAAATTAATGGTACCGGAATCTTCAAATTCAGTTAAATTTTCATGATTAAAATTCTGAAATTTTGCCTGAATATCATTAATATCACCGAAGAGCCAATACATGATATCTACAAAATGTGAGAACTGTGTAAAAAGTGTTCCTCCATCAAATTTCTGCGTTCCTTTCCAATTGCTCTTTTTGTAATATCTTTCATCCCTATTCCAGTAACAGTTAATCTGAACAAAATAAATATCTCCGAGAATTTTATTGCCAACAATTTCCTTAATCCATACAGAAGGCGGCGAATAGCGGTTTTGCATGACATTAAAAACATATTTATGTGCTTGCAATGATTTATGAATTACTGTTTCGCAATCGGCTTTTGTAAGAGCCATGGGTTTTTCACAAACAACATGCTTGTTTTGCTCAAGTGCTTTTATTGAATGTTCGGCGTGATAGCCATTGGGAGTGCATACATTCAAAACATCAAATTCAATCTTTGATGAAAACAATTCGTCAATATTTTTTAAAAAAGGAACATTGTAACTTTCGATGCCAAGTTCTTCTTTTGGCTTTATATCACATAAAGCAGCGAGTTCGGATTCGGAATTTCTGCAAATCATTTCTGCATGCCGTTTCCCAATAAATCCACATCCGATTACTGCAAATTTTATTTTTTGGTTTTGTGAATTCATTTTTAAATTTTTAATTTAAAATATAAATTATATCAATTAAGAGCTGAGTTACTTGCAAATAATGCATTTGCATAATGCAAACTTTTATTACGATTATAACATAATTCAAAAAAACCTAAAAACAAATATTCATATTTTTCAAGAAAATTAAAAACTTCCAACCAGTGTGTATGAGAAACGTCATTAATATCAAATCCCACCTCAACATATATGAAATCGATTTTTTTTATTTCTAAACATTCTTTAGCTCCTTTTAATACGTTAAGTTCAAAACCTTCAGTGTCAGTTTTCAATATATTTATTTCAGAAATATTATTTTTTGTAACAAAGGTATCAACTTTTTCAACTTTAACAATTTCGGAAGTTAAAGTCAGATTATTTTTTTGTGTAGTGTTTGCCCTTTCATTCAAGGAATTCCAACGGTCATCTGATTGATGGAAAACTTTAATTTCTCCTTCTTCGGAACCAAATGCGAAATTGTAAGTTTTAATATTATCACAATTTTGAACATTGCAAACAAGTTTTTCAAAAGTATTCTTTATTGGTTCAAAACAGTATATGCACGAATTCTGAAATTTTTTATTAAATTTTAACGCTGTTTGACCTATATTAGCTCCAATATCAAAACAAAGAATGGAATCTTTTTTATTGAAATAATTATTGAAAATGTAATTATTATCCAAAAAAGATAATTGGTTAAAGTTAGTCAATGCATCATAATGTTTTTTTTGAATCAAGGCAAATCCAAACACATTAATAATTTTTTTTATCTGATTTTTTAAATGCACTGCTTTTTAATTTGAAAATTAATATTATGTTCGCTTTTAAAATCCGCCTTTCTTCTTTGAATCTTGAAAGCTCCCGAAATTATTATATTCAGAGCTTTTTTACTTTAGCATTTTCTAATTTATATTTCTCTTTACTTTCAGGACAAACAGCAATTCCTTCATTATTAAAATTCAAACGATGTCCAAATTCACTGAGCCATCCGATTTGCTTTGCTGGATTTCCAACAACAAGAGCATAAGCCGGAATATCCTTTGTAACAACTGCTCCGGCTCCTATAAAAGCAAATTCGCCAATATTATTTCCGCAAACAATTGTTGCATTTGCTCCAATGCTTGCTCCTTTTTTTACAAGTGTTTTAGCGTATTGGTCTTTGCGAATGATTGCGCTTCTCGGATTAATAATATTTGTGAAAACCATTGATGGTCCCAGAAAAACATCATCCTCGCAAACAACACCCGTATAAATCGAAACATTATTTTGAACTTTTACATTGTTTCCTAAAATCACTTGGGGTGAAACAACAACATTTTGACCGAAACTGCATTTTTCGCCAATAACACAATCCGACATTATATGTGTAAAATGCCATATTTTAGTTCCTTTTCCGATTTTGCAATTTTTGTCAATTACTGCTGTTTCATGTGCAAAATAATCTTTTCCCATTTCTATAAACTTTTTAAAGATTCTATCTTCTTAATTTTTATTTACAAATTCTAATATGTTTTTTGTAATATATTCTAATTGTTCATTGTCAAGTTCTGTGTGCATAGGTAAAGAAATTACTCTTTTGCATAAATCTTCGGTAACAGGAAAATCACCATTTTTATAACGTTTATCGCTATACGCTTTCTGCAAGTGAAGAGGCACAGGATAATAAATCATTGCCGGAATTTCTTTTGACTGCAAATATTCCTGAAGTTTTGCACGGTCAATATCTTTTGTTAGCAATGTATATTGATGAAAAACATGAGTTGAATTTTTATAACGTACTGGAATTTTCAATTTTGGATTATTTGCAAATGCCCTGTCATAATAATCTGCTGCAACAATTCTTGCTTTTGCATATTCATCAAGGTATTTTAATTTAACCCTTAAAACAGCCGCCTGAATACTGTCGAGCCGTGAATTTACTCCAACAGCATCATGATAATATCTCACAGTCATTCCATGATTAACTATTGAACGAAGTTTTTTTGCAAGTTCATCATCGTCAGTAAAAACAGCACCTCCATCGCCATAGCAACCTAAATTTTTTGACGGAAAAAAAGAAACACATCCTAAATTGCCTATTGTTCCTGCTTTTTTCTTTGTTCCGTTTTTGAAAATATATTCTGCTCCAATTGCCTGACAGGTATCTTCAATGACATATAAGTTATTTTTTCTTGCAACTTCACATATCGCATCCATATTTACACATTGTCCGAACAAATGAACAGGCACAATTGCTTTAGTTTTCGGAGTAATTGCTTTTTCAATTGCTTCGGAAGCAATGTTAAAAGTATCGGGTTCAACATCAACCAAAACAGGAGTTAACTTTAGTAAAGCAATAACTTCGGCGGTTGCAATAAAAGTAAAAGAAGTGGTAATAACCTCATCACCGGGTTTCAAGTCAAGTGCCATCATTGAAACCTGAAGTGCATCAGTACCATTGGCACACGGAATAACGTTTTTTACATTCAGATATTTTTCCAGAGCGTTCTGGAATAATTTCACTTCAGCACCATTAATAAAAGCAGTCGAATCTATCACATTCTGAATGGAAGTATTTATTTCGTCTTTAATTTTTTCGTATTGACTTCGCAAGTCAACCATTTGAATTTTTTTCATTTTAATTGCATTTTTTTTACTTCAATAACTGCTTTTTCAAATTTGTGCAAACCTACATAAATTTGATATAATAACAAAATCAACAGGAATTTATTGCCTGCAAATTTTATGTGAATTACTAAAGATGTGAATTAACTTATGATAGATATAATTAAATATACAATGATGTATTTAATGCTTCAAGAAAATTTTGGAATTAGCTCAGTTTTGCTGAAAATTAATGTTATTTTCTTGCTGCTTCAAGTGTATTTAAAAGAAGAGCAGCTCTTGTCATGGGACCCACTCCACCTGGAACGGGCGTTATAAAACTGCATTTTCCCGAAACTTCATCAAATTTAACATCACCAACTAATTTTGTTCCCGATTTGGTTTCTTCCGATTCAATTCTGTTTGTGCCTACATCAATAACTATCGCTCCATCTTTCACCATATCGGCAGTAACGAAATGTGGTTTTCCGATTGCTGCAATAATAATATCGGCTGTTTTACAAATTTCTTTTATGTTTTTAGTTTTGCTGTGGCAAAGAGTTACAGTGCAGTTTCCGAAACTTGTATTTCTCGAAAGCATGATACTTAATGGAGTTCCGACTATATTGCTTCTTCCTATTACAACACAGTTTTTTCCTGAAGTTTCAATTTTATATTTTTCCAAAAGTTTTATTATTCCGAATGGTGTAGCAGGAAGGAATTTGGGAGTTCCCGCTACCATTTTCCCGATATTAATCGGATGAAATCCATCAACATCTTTTTCGGGATTAATGGAGTTAATTATTTTTTCAACAGAAATATTTTCTGGAAGAGGCAATTGAACAAGAATGCCGTCAATTTCATTATCTTTATTTAGAAAATCTATTGTTTGTAAAAGTTCTTTTTCCGAAATTGTTTCAGGATATTTATATATTGAGGAATCAAAGCCAACTTCGTGGCAATCCTTTATTTTACTGTCAACATAAATTTTGCTTGCCGGGTCTTCGCCAACAAAAACTGCTGCAAGATGAGGCAATTTTTTCCCGTCATTTTTCATTTTTAAAACTTCCTTAACTATTTCGGCTTTAATTTCATCGGAAGTTTTTTTTCCATCAAGTAACTTCATGATTTTTAATATCAACTATTTTACTGTATTACTTTTTATTTATATTTGATTTTAATTCCTGTTTTAAGAATTTCAAAAGCAAGAGGATTTGAAATATTAAAGTCAGATTCGTTTATAGGGTGCGGTTCGATATCAATTGAAAACTTGCGGCGAAGTATCATTAGCTGAATCTGAAAGTCAATTACATCTTTTACATCAGGCATTATAATTGCAAGGTCAATATCACTATCATCATTAAATTTATTTTTAGCATAAGAGCCGAACAAATATGCTTTGTTTATTGCTATTTTTTTTTCGTGTACTAAAAAACTTAAATATTCTGCAGCTATTTCAATTGCTTTTCTTTTATCCATTGTCGTAGTTCTGTTATATTATTTATCCATTTTTTAGTAAATACTTGTGTGCATTTTTTATAAAAAGTTTGTTTATAATCATCGTATCGGGCATTAATATTAAATGTCGTTATTGTATCTAAAATCAATTTTTGTTTTTCATTCAAATTAATTTCTGACTTTAATGCTAATTTAAGCAAATCATGAATTAGTGGAGGATGAGTTTCGCTATTTCTTACATAACATGCTTTTAATAATTTTTCAATTACTAAATGCCCGACAAATAAACTCCAGCTATAACGTTTAGCATTATACAAATCAAGCATTGTTCCATAATCCGAATCGGACATATTTTCCCATGCTTTTGCAATCACTTCTATATTTATTACCTTATTTTTATTTGTATTCACAAACTATTTTATTTAAACAAAATTAATCATTTTTTTATTTCTAACAACCAATAATAACTTAACAATTCAGCAGTTCAATTTCCGGCATCTAACTTCTATCTTCCTCCCATTTGCTGCATATTCCTCATCATTCTCATTGCATTTTTCGGATTTGTCATCAATCGCATCATTTTGCGCGTATCCTCAAATTGCTTAATTAGTTTGTTTACTTCCTGAATGTTTGTTCCGCTGCCATCGGCAATCCTTTTTCTCCGGGTTCCGTTTAAAACATCAGGATTTTTTCTTTCTTCTTTTGTCATAGAACAAATAATTGCTTCAATACCTTTAAAAGCATTATCTCCAATGTCAACATCTTTCATCATTTTACTCATTCCGGGAATCATACCTGCAAGGTCTTTTACATTTCCCATTTTTTTTATTTGCTGAAGTTGTGCATAAAAGTCATCAAGATTAAATTGATTTTTTGCAATTTTCTTCTGAAGTTTTTGTGCTTCCTCAACATCATACTGTTCCTGTGCCCGCTCAACAAGTGATACAATATCGCCCATGCCGAGTATTCTGTCTGCCATGCGTTCGGGATAGAAAATATCTATTGCATCAACCTTTTCACCTGTACTTACAAATTTTACAGGTTTATTCACAATGCTTTTTATTGTGAGTGCGGCACCGCCTCTTGTATCGCCATCCAATTTTGTCAAAACAACTCCGTCGTAATCGAGTTTGTCGTTAAATGCCTTTGCGGTATTAACAGCATCCTGACCTGTCATTGCGTCAACAACAAATAATATTTCATGTGGATTCAAAGCTCTTTTAAGAGCTGCAATTTCATTCATCATTTCTTCATCAATAGCCAAACGACCAGCAGTATCAACAATTACAGTGCTTATTCCGAATTCCTTTGCATGAGAAACCGCTGCTTTTGCAATTCCGACAGGGTCTTTGCTTTCATCTTTAGAAAAAACTTCAACATCAATCTGTTCGCCTAAAACTTTTAACTGCTCAATGGCTGCCGGACGATAAACGTCGCAGGCAGCAAGCAAAACAGTTTTTCCTTTTTTTGATTTCAGGTAATTTGCAAGTTTTGCCGAAAATGTAGTTTTTCCCGAACCCTGCAATCCTGCAATTAAAATTATGGCAGGCGTTCCTTTAATATTGATATCGGTTTTTTCACTGCCCATCAATGATACAAGTTCATCATGAACAATTTTAATCATCAATTGCCCGGGCGAAACTGCTGTGAGAACATTCTGTCCTAATGCCTTTTCCTTAACTTCTTCGGTAAAAGTTTTTGCAATTTTATAATTAACATCCGCATCAATCAATGCTTTTCGGACTTCTTTCAGCGTTTCGGCAATATTTATTTCGGTGATTTTCCCTTGCCCTTTTAAAATTTTAAAAGCCCTGTCAAGCTTGTCACTTAAATTATCGAACATATTTGAAAATATTTAAAATATTCTGTAAAATTATAAAATAAAGTGAAAGCTAAAAAATAAATTTTAGAATTGAGAATTTAAAAATTGGAAGATTAAAAGATTTAAGAATTACGAGATATGATTAAGAGGTGCTATGATTAAAATTTATGAATTTACAAAAAAAATATCGAACATCGAATACAGAATGTCGAATTTCGAAGTTTTTTATTAATGACCAATGAATAGTGGCTATTGTTTAGCATCCCAGGTATCTTGCTATAACTAATCTTTGTATTTCGGATGTACCTTCACCAATTTGTAAAAGACGCTGGTCGCGATAGAAACGTTCGATATCGTAATCTTTCATCAAGCCGTATCCACCGTGGATTTGAACGGCTTCATCGGCAACTTCTTTTGCAATTTCAGAGCAATAAAGTTTTGACATTGCTGCTTCCATTGCGAATGGCTTATTATTATCTCTCAGCCAGCATGCTTTGTAAAGTAGATTTCTTGCTAATTCCACTTTCATTGCCATGTCGGCAAGTTTGAATGCAACTGCCTGCTGCTTGCAAATGGGCTTTCCGAATTGAACTCTTTCTTTTGAATATTGCAATGCGAGTTCAAACGCTCCCTGTGCTAATCCAAGTCCCATGGCACCAATAGCCAATCTTCCGCAATCGAGTGTGCTGAGCATGATTTTGGAACCCTGCCCCCTTTCACCAAGGAGGTTTTCTTCGGGAACTTTGCAATCGTCGAAATACAATTCAGCAGTATTTGAAGCTCTCCACATCATTTTATCGTGCATAACTTTAGCAGTAAAACCAGGAGTTCCGTTTTCAACAATAATTACAGAAAATTCTTTTTCTCCTTTTTTATCAGTGCCGCTTACAACCTGAACAATAGAGCCAAGTGTTATTTCGGATGATGCATTTGTAATAAAAATTTTAGAACCATTGATAGTCCATTTGCCATCTTCGAGTTTGGCAATGGTTTTTGTTCCCCTTGAATCGGAACCTGCATTAGGTTCGGTAAGACCAAATCCGAACAAGTGTTGACCTGAACAAAGTTTGGGTAAATATTTTTTCTTGTGTTTTTCATTTCCGAAGTAATAAATCGGATTCATGCCGAGGGAATTGCCTGCTGCAACAGTTACTGCCTGGGAACTGTCAACTCTTGCCAACTCTTCAACTGCAATTATGTATGAAAGATAATCTAATCCCTGTCCGCCGTATTCCTGTGAAACAATCATACCAAACAAACCGATTTCTCCCATTTTTTTTGTGAGTTCGACAGAGAATTTTTGATTGTCGTCAAGTTCCCTTGCCAGAGGTTTAATTTCACGTTCAGCAAAATCTCTTACGCTTTCTCTGATAAGATTATGTTCTTCTTTTAAAATATACATATTTTAAAATATTTAATAATTTCATAAATAAAAAGGAAAAAATATAATAAACCTGACAGGTTTTTTTTTCAAAACCTGTCAGAGTTTATTTTCAGAAAAAATTATATTCCTACATCAGGAACAAATTTATAGGCATACATTATCATACCTGTTTTTCCGTCTTCGTTCATGCGGCGGAACTTGGCAATAAGCTTATCTCCTGTTTTCAGTTCTTCAGGATTGCAATCGGTAATTTGTGCCAGTATTTTTGTTCCGTCATCAAGTTCAACTATTCCAACAGCGTACGGAGCAAGGTCACTAAAGCCCTCAGGTGCTGTTCTTATAATAGTATGAGTAAAGAGTTTCCCTTTTCCTGAGAGTTTGTATTTTGTAAACTCCCGGGATTTACAGTCGGGACAGATGATTCTTGCAGGGAATAGAACTTTCCCGCATTTGGAGCATTTCACTCCTTCCATTCTGTATCTTTCGGGCGTTTCACGCCAATGTCTTGCTACTTCCATTTATTTTGCCTCCAATATATGAATTACACAACTACCGCCGGAACCTCCCATGTTTTGCGTCAGGGCTGTTTTGGCATTTTTAATTTGACGCTTTCCTGCTTTACCGCGCAATTGTAATACGGCTTCGCATACTTGTGCTACACCGGTTGCGCCTACAGGATGTCCTTTTGATTTTAATCCGCCTGATGGATTTATCGGGAATTTACCGGTTAACGATGTTAATCCGGAAACAGTTGCGGGACCGCTTTGTCCGGGTTCAACTATTCCTAATGCTTCAATCACCATTAATTCGGCTATTGTAAAACAATCATGCACTTCAGCGAAGTTAATATCTCTGATGGTTTTGCCTGCCATCTTCAATGCACGTTGTCCTGCTAACTCAATAGCATCAAGTTTCAGAATGTCTCTTCGCTGACAAAGCTGAATTGTATCAGTTGCTACGCCTATTCCGCTAATCACCACTAATGGTTGCTTGCCGAGTTTCTTTGCTTCATCAACCGTTGTGATGAGAACAGCGGCTGCACCATCCGTAACAGGTGAGCAATCGAACAAACGTAAAGGGTCAGCTACCATTGCTGATTTAAGAACCGTATCCTTTGTAATTTCCATTGGAAATTGCGAATGAGGATTCAATGCACCGTTGCGATGATTTTTCACTGCAACTTCTGCAAGCTGGTCTCTAGTTGTTCCGTATTTTTCCATGTGAGCTTTTGCCATTAATGCATACAAGCCCGGAAAATTTATTCCGTGAAATGCTTCATAATCTCCATCGGCAGCGGTTGCAAGTGCATGAGTTGCCTGATTTCCGTCAACATCATTCATTTTTTCAACGCCGAGAGCGAGAACATAATCCGACATTCCTGATGCCACTTCCATGAATGCTGAACGCACAGCCATTCCTCCCGAAGCGCATGCAGATTCAACACGTACTGCAGGTGTTCCGAGTCGTCCCATATAGTCAGGGATTAAACTTGACAGATGTTCCTGTCCGTTAAACAAACCACCCGACATGCAGCCGATAGTGATTGAATCAATCCTGTCGGTTCCTGCATCACTCAAGCAGTTTAAAGCAGCTTCAACAGCGATATCTCTGAGTGATTTTTCCCAGAGTTCGCCGAATTTGGTCATTCCAATACCAATAATTGCTATATCTCTCATATCTTTTTCCTCCTATTCTGGTTTAAGTATTTTACGTCTGAATTTGGCATATTGACCGTATTCAAGATATAATTTATGTTCATCTAATTGTTTTCTTACTTTCGGAACCATGTTACGAACTTCGTTTAATCTTTCAGTGGTTTTAAAGATGAAAGCATCGCTGCCTGCACCTGAACCGTAAGAAACAATGAGAATAAGCTCGTTTGGTTTTGCTTCATCAAGCGTGGCTGCTAATCCGAGTGGAGAAGAACCTGAATATGTATTTCCGAGTGTTGGAGTTAAAAGTCCATGACGGAATTGAGGTTCTTTGAAACCAAGCTTTAACGCCATTTGCACAGGAAATTTTCCATTCGGCTGGTGAAATATCATGTAATTGAAATCTTCGGGTTTCATTTTTGTTTTTTCCAAAATTGCATTCACTGCACCTGAAACATGTTTCATATATGACGGTTCACCTGTGAATCGTCCGCCATGCTCAGGATAATGAGCATGCTCGCGACGCCAAAAATCAGGAGTGTCGGTCATATAACAATGTGTGTCTATCAGTTCTGCAACTATTTTATCAGCGCCCATAACATAAGCTGCGGCACCTGCTGCTGCAGAATATTCTAGTGCATCACCGGGAGCTCCCTGTGATGTGTCGGCACCGATACCGAGTGCATATTTCACTACACCGGATTTTACAAGATGCAGAGCAACAAACATTGCTTCTGTTCCTGCTTTGCAGGCAAATTCAAAATCTGCCGTGTGCACATAAGGACAAGCCCCAAGTGCTTCCGAAACTATAGTTCCGGTTGGTTTTACTGCATAAGGATGAGATTCGCTTCCTACGTATACAGCACCAAGTTCCTGAGGATTTATACCGGCTCTTATAATTGCATTTTGCGCTGCATTAACTGCAAGCGTTGCACAATCTTCGTCAGGAGCAGGAACAGATTTTTCGTTTAGGTTCAATCCCCGCTTGTATGACGGAGCATCGGCACCCCAAACTTTTGCTATTTCCTCTACCTTTATCCTGTAACGTGGAATTTGCGTTCCATATCCCACTATTCCTACCATAATTTTACCTCCTTGTTTTTTATTTATTTAAGTTAATTTATTTCTTAATCAATTTGGTAAAATTAAAATTAAAAAATTAATTTTCAAAAATAATTTTAATAATAATAATTGAAATTCAGATTTTATTTTAGGGCACCTAATAACATATCAAAAAAATTAATTCTGCAACAATCTGTTTTAATATTCGATTATCAATTGCAAAACTAATTTGTTTTAATACTAGAAACGCTATTTTTAGTTGTTCGGGGAACTATTATATTTTTATTTCAATGCCGTATTTTTTTATTTCAGCGATAAAAGGGTCGCCTGCTTTAAAATAAGCTGTAGGATAAGTTTTTGGTTGTATATAGATATAATTTGTCAATGTATTAACGAATAATTGAATGTCATTGAAACCTATGCCAACAAATTCATCGGCAACCATGGCAACATCAATATCAGAATATTGATGTTGTTTATTTTTTGCATAAGAACCGAACAGTATCACTTTTTTTAAATGTAATCCGGAGTTTTTAACCTCTTTTGCAAATGACTGAACCGTGTTTATTGCAGTTTGCTGAGTAAACATTTTTTAATATCTTTAACTTTATTCAATATATCATGAGTGAAATCCAGAGTACAAATTTTGTAAATCTTTAATGTGTAATCAGGATATCTTGCTTTCAAGCTGAAAATCATTGAAAGTAGCCAGAAAGTTTTTTTGTTCTTTTGTTAAATCAACATTGGCAGAATTAAGAATAATTAAAAGATTGTGAATTTTGGGCGGATGATTGCCTTTATTATTTTTACCCAAAGCGCTTTACATATTTTTTCGATATGTAAATGGGCAAAAAATAAACTGTATAAATATTTCTTTTGTTTAAATAACACCTGCGAAACTTCCCAATCCTTTTCAGAAGTGTCAATCCAGTATTTTATAAAATCCTTTTTTATCATAATATTTCCGAAAATGCTTTAAGCGATACTCATTTTTATGTGAAAACAAATATACAACCAAGTATTATGAAAAACAAATTTTAAGTAATGACTAATGACCTATTTACTTTCTTCAAAAATAATAAGAGGTTTACTGCTATCAACCATTTCGCCTACTGATGTGTTTATTTTTTCTATTTGAGCATCTTTTGGGGCAATAATATTGTTTTCCATTTTCATTGCTTCCACAACAAGCATGATTTCTCCTTTTTTAACTTTGTCTTTATCCTTAACATTAAGTTTGATTACTTTTCCGGGCATAGGTGAAAAAATGTGATTTGTATCTTCGGCATGTCCGCCGCTTGCTCCCGAAAAAACATCTTCTTTTACAAGAACATCTTTACGTATCGCATTGAAAATATTACCGTCGCAGGAAATATGAGCTTCACCTTTTGAACCTACGGAAACATAAGTTGTACAAACATCATTGTTAATAACCGTATCTATTTTCCCGTCAATAATCCTTATGACGAAAACAAAATATTTTTTACCTTCTATTTCAAATTCATATTTGTTGTTTTCTTCACTGTTAATGAATACTGTAATTTCCTTTCCTTCGAAATCAATTCCGAATTTCATTACATCTCGCCAATATCCTATAGTGTTCCATATATTCTCCTGAGTTTTCTCTTTTATATTTAAACTGTATATGAGATAAGAAATAAGTGGAATATGTGACGGAATGCAGTTTTTGTTTAATTCGCATGAAGAAAGCATTTCATCTTTATACTCTTCGCAAAACTTTGTAGATATTGTGTTTTTGATATACGCATCGTGTTGAAGCAAGTTAATAAGGTATGAAACATTTGTTTTTATTCCATGAACAATATAATCTTTAAGAGCTGATTGCATTTTTTTTCGGGCATTTTCCCTGTCAACACCCCAAACAATAAGCTTACTGAGCATTGGGTCAAAAAAACTTTCAATAACAGTTGCACTTTCAATACCGGTATCAATCCTCACTCCTTCGCCTGAAGGTTCTTTGTAATATGTCATTTTTCCGGGAGAAGGCATAAAATTATTTTCAGGGTCTTCGGCATATACACGACATTCTATTGCATGACCGGTTTGTTTGATGTCTTCCTGTTTGAATGAAAGCGGATTTCCGGCAGCAACTAATATTTGTTCTCTCACAATGTCAATGCCGGTAACCATTTCCGTAACCGGATGCTCAACCTGAACGCGCGTGTTCATTTCAAGAAAATAATAATTCTGATTTTTGTCAACGAGAAATTCTATTGTGCCCGCATTGTTATAGCCAATTTCCTTTCCGATTTTCACTGCTGTTTCGCCCATCTTCTGTCTCACCGCATCAGTCAATGTTGGTGAAGGAGATTCTTCTATGATTTTCTGGTATCTTCTCTGAATGGAACATTCTCTTTCAAAAAGATGAACTACATTTCCAAAGTTATCACCGATTATTTGTATTTCAATATGACGAGGTTCTTCAATAAATTTTTCAATATAAACCGCCCCATCGCCGAAATATGATTTTGCTTCGCGACTTGTTGATTCTATCGCATTTTCAAGTTCTTTATCATTATATACTATTCTCATTCCTTTTCCTCCACCACCTGCTGCTGCTTTAATAAGCAATGGATATGGTATTGTCTTTCCTGCTTTAAGCAATGTAACTGCATCACCGGTAACACCTTCCGTCATCGGGATTTTGATTTTCTTTGCAAATTCCCTTGCCTCTATTTTATTTCCCATAATTTTCATCGCTTTTATATTAGGTCCGATGAAAGTAATTCCTGCATCTTCGCACGCTTTTACAAAAAGAGAATTCTCCGCAAGAAACCCATAACCCGGATGTATACCATCACATTTGGATTTTAAAGCAACATCAATAATTTTTTTAATGTTAAGATAAGTGTCATGCAATTCAACTCTTCCGAGACAATATGATTCGTCGCCCGATTTAACATGTAGTGCGTCTGCTTCAACTTCGGAATAAACCATCACGGTTTTTATTCCTAATGCTCTTGCTGATTTAGCAACTCTGATAGCTATTTCGCCTCTGTTTGCAATTAATATTTTATTGAATAATTTCATTTTAATTATGTTTAATTTTTATGCTTTTCTTTATTTAGTACCTATTTAAAACTTTCTGCTTTGCGTCGCACCATACATTTTAGCAATTAAATATTTTCTTCTTGCGACGCTGAACACGTTGGCATTTACTTACCCCGTGCTGAAGCACGGGGCTATTAACATTTAAACCCAATGGGTTTATTCCAAATAAACTGACTTATAAACAAACAATAATTAACTACAAACCACAAACTACAAACATTTTCAACTTTATATAAATAAATTAATTTCAAAGCTAAAAACACTCGTATTGCGTTTAAAAAATAAATAAATTCTAAAAGTACTAATAATACTAATATTATAAAACGTTCTTTGATTTTACGATTTCAAAACATAAATATTTGCAAAAAATATTTATGCATAAAGGTAAGTTTGTTTTCGCTCAATTAATGGATTTTGTGAATCGCTATGAATTTGATAAATGTGTTGAACGCTACAACGGAGATTATAAGACACGCGATTTTAATTGTTGGTGTCAATTTCTATGTATGACATTTGGACAATTGACACACAGAGAAAGTATCAATGATATTATAACTTGTTTAAACGCCCATTATAATTCAGTTTATCACATGGGAATAAAGCAAGTTGTATCGATATCAACATTAACTCGTGCAA
Organism: Bacteroidales bacterium; assembly: GCA_041671145.1. Taxonomy (NCBI): domain Bacteria; kingdom Pseudomonadati; phylum Bacteroidota; class Bacteroidia; order Bacteroidales; species Bacteroidales bacterium. Next base: position 61,575 of record JBAZBZ010000001.1, read on the forward strand.
ATAAAAACAGAGATTGGCGGATTTATGCTGATTTTGCTAATTATTTACTTAGCATAACTCGTCCTCTTTATCACGATAATAGTGATTTTGCTCTTGATTTAGAAAATACGGTTTACGCATTTGATTCAACAACGATAGACCTTTGCTTACGTACATTTATTTGGGCAAAGTTCAGAAAAGCAAAAGCAGCAATAAAGCTTCATACTCTTATTGATGTAAGAGGTAATTTGCCAACATTTATTTACATCACAGACGGGAAAGTTCATGATATAAACGCACTGGATGAATTACTTTTTGAAAAGGACGCTTTTTATGTTATGGATAAGGCATATGTTGACTTTGAAAGACTTTTTAAAATCACAAAGGCAAACTCTTTCTTTGTTGTTAGAGCAAAAGACAACCTTAACTTTCGTTGTATTAAATCGCAAAAGATTGATAAATCAACAGGGTTAAGATGCGACCAAACAATAAAGCTGCTGACAAAGAAGTCTGCTTTAGATTATCCGATTTATTTGCGAAGAATTAAATATTACGATAAAGAAAATGATTTGCTATTGGTGTTCTTGACAAATAATTTTGAAATATCAGCAACATTAATTGCAATGCTTTACAAACAAAGATGGCAGGTTGAATTATTTTTTTAATGGATAAAACAACATCTTAGAATAAAAGTATTTTGGGGACGTTCGCCAAATGCGGTAAAAACGCAAGTTTGGATTGCTGTCTGTTCCTACATACTTATAGCATACATAAAAAAACAACTTAATGTGAAATTATCGATGTATGAAATGTTACAAATTTTAAGCGTGTCATCATTTACAAAAGAGCCGATTAAAGAGCTGTTTACAAACATGTCAAAGAACAATGAAAATATATTATCGTCTAATCAATTGAATATCTTTAACTAATAACGCAATACAAGTGAGCTAAAAACTATAAACTGGGAACTGTAAACTAAACAACCCATTTCGGTTTTCTTTTTTCCAGAAATGCTGCCATTCCTTCCTGTCCTTCTTCGGATGCTCTTATGTCTGCTATCATTTTTGCTGTATATTCCTGTGCTTGCTCAAATGTAAGATTATTTGAAATATTGAAAATTAAATTTTTACATTGCGTCATCGCTTCGGGTCCACTTGTTTTCAGCAATTCAACAGCTGAATTAACGTACTCATCAAGCTTTTCAGGAGGAAGAGATTTATTCACCAACCGGTAATATTCTGCTTCTTTTCCTTTTATTCTTTTTCCAGAAATCATTAAATCTCTTGCACCAAACTCGCCGACTCTTTTAATAACATAAGGACCAATGCACGCAGGAATAATTCCTATTTTTACTTCACTCAACGAAAATGTAGCTTCATCGGAACAATAAGCAAAATCACAAGCCGATAAAATTCCGTTTGAGCCGCCGAGAGATACTCCATGAATAATAGCAATAGTAGGCTTTTTACAAGTGTAAATTGTGTAAAAACATTTTGCCAGGTTCAAACTCTCGTTATAATTTTGCTCATAACTGTTTTTTGCAACATCACGCATCCAGTTTAAATCCACACCTGCACAAAATGATTTTCCTTTGCCTCTTATAATCAAACATACAACATCATTGCTGTCATTTATTGCTCCAATACAATCAACTATTTCAGCAAGCATCACATCGTTGAAAGCATTATGAACATCGGGGCGATTCAACCACAGAGTTCCAACGCGGTCGTTAATTTCAAATTCTATTGTCTTATAATTATTCATATGTTGTGTTTATTTTTGGTATTGTAATCCATTCCGCAAGTAAGAAATTAAACTTTGTGAGCTTTGTGTTCTTTGTGGTAAAAAAATATAACCACAAAGTTCACAAAGAAAATTTCACAAAGAACGCAAAGGACTATACTTGATTTATTATGCTATATTTATTTAATGTAAAACATATTTATTAACAGTTTCTAAATGGTTTTAGCAATTCAACAATTTAGCAATAAAACAATGAATAAAAAAATTACATTCTAAACACTCCATATCTATGTTCAGGGAATTTTTGATTTAACGACATTGCAATTCCCATCGCAATAATTTTTCTTGTATCCACAGGGTCTATTATTCCATCGTCCCACAAACGTGAAGTGCTGAAATATGCCGAGCCTTCTGCTTCATATTTTTCGAGAATGCTTTTTCTTAATGCTGCCTCTTCTTCTTTTGGCAATGTTTTTCCTTTTGCAGCAAGTTGTTCCTGCTTTACCTGCACTAAAACTCCTGCTGCCTGTTCGCCACCCATAACCGAAATTTTTGCATTGGGCCACATAAATAGAAGTCGCGGGTCATAAGCTCTTCCTGCCATTGCGTAATTGCCTGCACCAAATGAACCACCAAATATTACAGTAAACTTAGGAACATTTGCATTTGCCACTGCGTGTACTAACTTCGCTCCGTCGCTTGCTATTCCTCCTCTTTCATATTCCTTGCCAACTATAAAGCCGGTAATATTCTGAAGAAATAGTAATGGTATTTTTCTTATCGTGCATAACTCTATGAAATGAGCTGCCTTCAATGATGTTTCAGAAAATAAAACACCGTTATTTGAAATTATTCCCACAGGGAACCCCATTATATTTGCAAAACCTGTAACTATTGTCGGGGCATATCGTGCCTTGAATTCATGAAATCTGCTTCCGTCAACTATTCGCATTATTATTTCTCTTGAGTCAATTGCCTTTTTAAAATCAACGGGTGCTATGCCGTATAATTCTTCAGGGGGATATGCCGGTTCTTCTATTGGGGAAAGTTCTATCGTCTGCTTTTCCTTTACTCTGAGAGTTTCGAAAATATTTCTGCAAATCTGAATTGCGTGTGAATCGTTTTCGGCAAAATGATCGGAAACTCCCGAAATAGAAGTATGAACATCGGCACCGCCGAGTTCTTCCGCAGTAACTTCTTCGCCTGTTGCTGCCTTCACCAAAGGCGGACCGCCGATAAATATTGTTCCCTGTTTTTTTACAATTATTGTTTCATCACTCATTGCCGGAACATAAGCTCCTCCTGCCGTACACGAACCCATAACTATTGAAAGCTGCGGAATGCCCATAGCAGAGAGCTTTGCCTGATTATAGAAAAACCTTCCGAAATGATATTTGTCGGGAAAAACATTTGCTTGTTCAGGAAGAAACACTCCACCGGAATCCACAAGATAAACACATGGTAAATTATTTTCCATTGCAATTTCCTGTGCACGCACATGCTTTTTAATGGACTCTTTAACATAAGTTCCTCCTTTAACTGTAGCATCATTTGCAACAATAACCGTTTCTTTTCCATGTATTACTCCTATTCCGGTAACAATACCTGCGCATGGAAACTGGTTATCATACATACCATACGATGCCAATGATGATAATTCAAGAAAGGGTGTGTTTGGGTCGAGAAGCAAGTCAATACGTTCTCTTGCCAACAATTTCCCTCTTTTTTTATGTTTTTCCACTGCATCCGCAGAGCCACCCTTTTTTATTTCTCTGAGAGTTTCTTTATATTTATTCAATATAGCTAAAAATGCTTCTTTGTTTTTCTTAAATTCCTCAGAATTTACGTTGATTTTCGTTTCTAATTTATACAAGGTTTGTAAATTTTAGATTTAATAAATAGGATTTACTGCAAATATAAAAAAAACATTAAATTAAAAATTTGAAAGATTAAAAAAGTAGAATTAATAAAAAGAGGCTGTCTAAAAAGTAAAAATTTAGTATTTTTTTTCTCTGTGACTCTCTGTGGATTTTCTGTGAATCTCTGTGTAACAAAAGAATAAAAAATTACACAGAAAACCACAAAGAATGCACAGAGTTACACAGAGCACTTTTAAGTAAATTTAATGTACGATTTTTTTTACTTCTATTAAAATTTTATCCTCATCTGTATTTTTATTTCCGATTTTGTATTTCCATCAATTTCTGTTAAGCCGCTTCCGATAATGTTTTTATTTGAATATGTTGTTCGTGCATATCTCAGCCACAATTCAAAATTTCTGTTTATTTTGTATGAAAAATTTATGTATGTTCTGTATCCTTTATAAAAATATGATGGCAGTGAATACGAATAAAGAACATCGTTTTCGTAAGAATATATTCTTGTATCATAATCATCGGCATCAAATAATGCGAAGCGGAATGATACTGAATACCGGCCTTTGAAAGATGTGTATGAAATGTCCTGAGATAAAAGATAACCGTATTTAATTTGATTTTGAATTTTATAAACAATATATTCTAATCTGTTTTTTAATGAAAGCGAAGGTGAGATTCGATATGAAATATTATATCTATAATTTTGTTTACGATAATTTTCGGTATAGTCAATGTAATAGTCCGTAACATTTGTTGCTTTGCTTTTTTCTTTATAATAAAAATACATATCAACTTTTTTTGAAGGAACAAATTCTATTTGTACGAAATAGTCATAACCTTGTGATGGTGCGTCAACCTGATATTTCAGCCATGGAAAAGAAAAAATATCATAATATGCCGATATGTTAATATTTTTTAGCGGATTAAAAATTATTCCCGAGTATATTCCTTTTTCATTTGCTTTCATGGTGTTTTCTCCAAATGATTTTCCGTATAGATTCTGAAAGTTTCTTTGATAATTTCTTTGGAGCAATGCAAATGAAATTTGTCGGTCAATAGCTACGATTACAGAATTAAGATAAGCAACTCCACCATTTTTGCTTCTTGCAATTTCACCCGAAAACATGAAATTTCTAAATGAAAAATTATAATCACTTCCGATTATAAAATTGTTTCTTCCACTAAATTCAAATTGGTTATATGGGTGAGGTGTCTTTTGCAAAAAGTCGCTGAGTAATGAGTTTAATGCTGTTATTCCAACTGACATTTTTTTGTTTTCAAAAGTTAAATTTGTTCCGCAAATAATTTCTTTAACTGCATCTTTATCGAAAAACTCATTTGGTATAGTATGCAAGCCTGTTTGCTGAAGTGAAGAAATTATTTCGGGTTTAAAATCAGAACTGTCAACAGCAACTATGTTCGCATCGCGTTTTTTACAGGAATATAATGTGGAAAATTTAAAATTTTTATATTCCAATGTTGTGGCAATTCCCCGAAAGAAATTGTTTTCGTCAGTGCCAGTGTATGATTTTATACCAACCGGATTATTTATTATATTTATTGCATCAGAAGATTTGCCCACAGAGAATCCTGAATTCAAAACAAGTCCCTGTCCAAAATCTGCTTGATAATCTCCAATAGCAAGAGTTTTTAATAATCCATAATTTTTCAAAAACAAATGAGCAGAATAAAAATCAAATCCGTTTTTTTGAGAACCTTTTAAAAATTCTTCACCGGCATCTTTTTCAGCAGTGATTCCAAAATTAATTTTATTATTATATTTATAGCAATAACGAGAGTATATACGAAACGGATTGCCCAAATATCTTGAGTTTGGATTTTCTTTATATGCTGAATAAGTTACTGGACTGAATCCTTTTTGTTGTTCAATAATTCTTTGAGAGCGAAAGAAAAATTCATTTTCGCCTTTACTGAAAATGTCTTTAAAATTAAGTTTTAATAAAGAACAGGAATCAATTTTTATGTATGGAAGAATTTTTATTATTGTTGCGTTATCAAATCCGTCAATGCTTTGAAGTTCGTAAAGTGAAATAAGCTTGCCGTTGGTTTTGATATGATTTATGAGATTATTTATTTGCAAACTATTAAGCAAGAACAATTCTTTCAATTCTTCTTCTGTAGCGGTATTTATATTCAATGGGTGTTCTTTTAAAAATTCAAGATTTTCGAGAAGAGTAGAATAATCCAAATCGGATTCGGAATTTTCGGCAATATTTTCAATTCTATTTTCAATTTCATTTTCCTGCGAAAAACAAATAGAAAATGAAAAAATAAAAAATAAAAAAAATATTATGCGGCAATATTTAATAAATGATGTCATAAAAAAATATTACACAGAGTCTCACAGAGCAAACACAGAGAGCCAGAGGGTTTTCTATTTCTTAAATCTTTTGATTCCATTTTTTAGCATTGTCACATTAAAATTGATTAAAAGACCAATTTGTTTATTAGAGAACTTCATGTAAGTCAGAATTTGAGCTTCGTGCACAGGATTAAAAACATCTACTGTTTTTAACTCAACCACCACCACTTTTTCAACTAATAAATCTATCCTATAGCCGCATTCTAATTTTATTTCCTTATAAACAACGGGAACCGGTTTTTGTCTTTCAACATACAAACTTGCTTTTTGTAATTCAAAAAATAAACATTCTTCATAAGCAGATTCTAATAATCCTGGACCCAATGTCCTGTGTATTTCTATAGCACAACCAATAATTGTTCCTGTTATTTTATTAATTTCCATGTTATTTTTCTCCGTGTAACTCTGTATTTACTTTGTGAAACTCTGTGTAATTTTATATTTTTTTTAAAAATCATAAATCATTGAAATAACAGGAGTACAGCCAAGAATAGAATTTGTTTTTGTTGCAAAATCAATTTTAAAAATTTTTAATTCCAAACCAAAACCAAAACAATATTCTGTGGGATTTGTTGATAATCCTGTTCTGAGGAATATTTGCTTTACGATGTGATATTCGAGTCCGGTTTTAAAAAGAGGTTTGAAGTCAATATCCTTTTCTGTTTCGACAGCAAGTAGAACTTTATCGGAAATTTTATAAAGTAAGCCGAGTCGCATTATTGCAGGCACACGTTCATTGTTGTAATCTGCAAGTTTTACTCTGAAAGGATTAAAAATATGAACACCGAGAAAAAGTTTTTTTGCAACTTTTGCCTGCAACCCGGCTTCACCTGTCAGTATTCCCTTGTTTCCATAGTTTTCGGCGATGTGTGTGTATAAATAATCAAGTTGAATTCCTGCCGAAAAATTTTCACCGAATGATTTTCCGAATGCAAAACCGAATTTTGTTTCGTTGAATAATTCAAATCCGAAATAATTAAAGTCGAGTGCGAAAACACCAGATTTTGTTGGTAAAGCAAATGCTAAAGATTTTGAACTTAAGCTGTTTAAAAAAAATCTGTTTTCATAACTAAAACCAACTGAAATATTTTTAATCTTAGATAATCCTGCCTGATTATTGAATGATGACCAAATGTCGGAAAAATTCAATGAAGAAATTCCTAATGCGGCGGAACGTGCACCAATTGGATGATTGTCATAAGCGAATGATTGATGGATTGAGAAAAGAAAAATAAATAAAAAAATATTTTTCAGAATAAATAACCTCATTGTATTATTTTGCTTATTAGTTAGATTATATTATTATTTCTTTTTCTTCGCGGCTTCGCATCTTTGCGGTAATTTTTTTTACCGCAAAGTCGCACAAAGTAAATCACAAAGGCACACTAAGGATTAAAAATTATTCGCTTTATACCGTCTTTTAAATGTCTTACATTAAAATTTACTAACAATCCAAGTTTACATTCGGATAGTTTTAAGTAAGTGAGTATTTGTGCCATGTGTATATCACATAATGAATCAACTGATTTTATTTCGACTATCACACTGTTTTCTACAAATAAATCAACCCTGTATCCTGTCTCGAGCTTAACCTCTTTATAAACGAGTGGTAAAGGTTTCTGTTTGTCAACTTTTAGTCCTGATTGCGCAAGTTCATAATACATACATTCTTCATAAGCACTTTCAAGCAAACCGGGACCTAATGCTGAATGAACCTGAAAAGAACAATCCAATACTTTTTTAAAAATTTCTTCTATATCCATATTTCTGATTTTTTTACTTTGTGTGCCTTTGTGATTTACTTTGTGCGACTTTGTGGTTAAATTAATTTTTTATTATTCGATGTTCGATATTTTTTTATTTTAATATTATTTGCTTCACCACTCTATCTTCGTTTTTTTTGAATTTCATTTTAATAAAATATGTTCCTTTTGGAAATGAGCTGATGTCAACAGAGAAATGATTATCGGATTTGGTTGCATTAAAAATTATTTTTCCCATCATGTCATAAATTATAATATTTGATAAAATTTCTTCGGAAGCAATTTCAAAAACACCATTACATGGATTAGGGTTTATATTTATAATTTTTGAAATATTATTTTTATTAATGTCAGTGTAAGCATTGCTTTGGCTTGTGATAAAAATATCATCAACACCAAGTTCAGGTCTGCTGCCATAGCCGGCAATACTTTGATAGTAGAGCCATCGTAATTGTATTAATGGTTTGTTATTGCAAGTGTCAGGCAATAAAACAGGACCAATAGTATCAATATGCTCTTTGTGTTTGTATGAAGTGGATGTGGAGTCGCTTGTAAAAACACTTGGTTGCGAAAGAGAATGAAAATTTCCCGTATCACCTATTCGGTATTGAAGTTGTATGCTGAAAAATCTGTTTTGTCCTGTTGAACCAGTGCTATAAGTGAATGCAGAATGCATTATTCCTTTCCATTCCACCTGAATGGAGGTGCGGTTAAGCGTATTTAAAGCGAGAACTGCTTCTCCAACATAAGTATTTAATGAGGCGCTTCCAGATAAACAATTATCATATTGAGCCGAGCTTGTGTTTAAAAAACTAAACCCATTAATGCCTTTACCCATTATTCTTGCTCTGCTGGCTAAGTTATATCCGCATACCCAATCTCCCGCAGCTATTGTATTTGTATCGGGAGACACGGTGTTGAATCTGTGAAAAATAATATTGTTGGGATACGTTTCCGCAGGTGAATCTCCTGCCCATTCGGTTAAAGAATAATCTCCTGTGCTTAAATCAAAAGGAACCGGATTTGTTTGTGCTTTCGTAACTGTTGCTGTTGCAACAAACATAATGAAAATTAAAAAATGTTGTTTCATGATTTTTTTGTTTTAAAGGTTAATAATAAAAATGAATACAAATAAATTTTTTGCACAAACATATTTGTAGGAAAATTAAAATAAAAGCACAATTTAGAATTAGATGGAAGGTTTTTAGAATTTGCCGTAAAATTTTTAGAATTTGTAAAAATTATGTGAGGTTCAATAATAAATAAATTTTATTCTCATTATTGAATAACAGTTTCACGACTGCAAAAAATAAGTTTGCAACATAATTTTATAATAGTTATTTTTGTTGAAAATTATCATAACTGATTAAGTGAAAGAAATATATTTGCGTTCAATAAACTTCACTTGAATGAAAGTTTTATTCCAACAAATAAATTAGACAATAATAATTGCTAACAAAAGAATACTACTTGCAAAATATTAAATTATTAAGAGTTGTTAATGATGAAAATGAAATATAAATATATTTTTATTATCTTAAATTGTATTTTAACAGCTTTTACTCAAATAATTTATCATTATACACCGGCAAACGATTCATTGAGTTATTTGCATTTAGCAAAACAATACAGTGAATTTATTTTTTTTGACCCGGTAACAAATTGTACAGGACATCCTTTTTATGCATTTTTTTTGGCGATAGTTGGAAGTATAATTTCATACAACCATTTTTTAATAGGATTTATACAAACTTTGATATTCTGCGTATCTGCTTTATTTTTAATTGGAGAATTAGAAAAATATCTGAATAAAAATTTATTTGGACTTGTTGTTATTATTTTCTTAATTCCCGAAATACATTTTTTCAACGGGTATCTTCTTACTGAATCTCTTGCATTTTCTTTAATACTACTCATTTTTTCGGTAGCATTAAGAATGTATAATCGCGAAGCAACATTATTTAATTTGTTTTTTCTTTCTTTTTTAATAGGACTTATTGTAATAAACAGACCGGAATGCGTAGTTTGTATTTTTCCTGCATTGTACTTAATATTTCCAAAAATTAAAGATAAATTAATTATTCGTATTTTAATAATTATAAGCATTCCAGTATTTATTCTCATGTTAAATGGTTATAAGAATTATAAAACTTTTAATGTTTATAAAATCACTGCTTTTAATGGAGGTGAAGTAATCTATGGCGGGAATAACGAGAATATGGACGGAAGTCATCATCCTTTTGCTCAACACATAGAAATTTTTATTCCAAAAAATAAAATTGATGACTTTAAAAAAATACTATCTCAACCGATGTGCTATACATGCCCTAAACAAGATTCTTTTTATCTTAATCTCGCTATTGATGCTTGGAGAAAAAACACATTTCAGCAATTAGGCGTTATCCCGGTAAAATTTGCTAAAAATTGGCTGCTACCCGGTAATTTTGACATATATACTTCCGATACTACAAAAACAAGAGGTCTTCAGTTCACAAAAATTTTATCAAAAAAATATTTTAATGGCAAGTGGTATATTCCATATAAACATCTTTTATACATAATCATACATTACATATTATTATCAATAATAATTTTTGGATTATTTAAAATTGAAAGAAAAAACAGATTTCAGATGGCAGTGTTATTTTTACTAATGTTCTTTATTTTATTCACTATACCTTTTTCCGGACTCCCGAGATGGCATGTTCCAATATTTCCATTATTAATTATAACATTTACTCCTTTTGCATTAGTATCCAGAGTAGAAAAAATCATAAAACATTTTTTTCGACTTAATACTTAATACTTACGACTTATTACTAATTAAAAGAAAGCCCTCAATTGCACGCTACCGGTATGAATTGCGTGTGTGCCTTCCGATTTTCTGCCTTCGTAGCTTACGTTCATTTGAAGATTATTTGAAAGGTTTTGCTGATACATTAAGTTCCATGTTATGTTTTGTCCGGCTTTAAGTCCTTCGAGCATTTCAAATGCAACAGGAGTGTTATTGTTGGCATTGCTGTAGCTTATGTTAATATAATTTATCTTCGACATCAAGCTTCCGTTTGCTTTAATGTTGTACCGGATTTCAATTCCCGATTTTCTGTTTATAGAGGATTCTTTTAGTCCAATTTTATTTTTCTTTTCTGTATAAGTAAAATTTAAACTCGTTCTGAAAAATGTATTCGGCTGAAAACTCAGGGTATTTTCGGTTTCAAAATAATTAATTGTGTAATCTCTGGAATTAAGATATTCGGATTTGTTGTTTTTATTTCCTTCGGTATAGCCCGCATTTAAAGCAATTTCCCTGATGATATTCCATCGTAATTTTATATTTCTTGTAATAAGCGATTTTGAATCGAACCCGTTTACAAGTAATGTTTTTCCGTTGTTTTCCTGATACCCGAGTTCTATTCCATACTTTGAGGAATTTCTGTTAAAGTAAAAAGTATTACGGAATGATGAATTAAGAGTTAACAAACTGCTGTCGGCAATACGGTTGTTAAAAGGATTATAAGCTTCCAAAGCATCATTAATTGTGGTTTTATGGTCAACATGATATATAGTTTGGTTTGACAAGCGTGAAATGATTTTTTTAAAACCTTTGGCATTGTTGTAAACTATATATGGATTAATATTAAAAACTTCATTAAACTGATTTGAATTACTTTTTATATACTTGTCGGTAGGAACAAAAACTCTTATATAATTTGCCTGGTCGGTGAAAGCAGCAATTTCAAATTCGTTGAGTTCGGGAATACCATTGTTATTGTAGTCAGTCCATGAGTACACACCCTGACCGGTTGCGACTTTTACATAATAAAATTCTTTCTTGACTTCAAGTCCCGAGCCGATTTCATAATAAGTGCCCGAATTGAAAACTCCCTTTAAGAATTTTGTATTATATTCTAAACGACCAAGTAATGAATAATCGCTTTTTAGTTTTGTGATTTCAGTATCGGCGATGGCTAAATTTCGATAAGTAAAATTCAATTTAAACTGATTATTTGCATTTTTAACTAATTCGAGCATGGCACCTGCTTCATCGGCAATTGTGGAGTTTCTGAATTGTAAAAATTTTGGAGCATAATCGAGCCGATGTTTGTAGTTCAATAAAAATTTATTTTTTGTTGAGTCGGAATTTTGAATAAAACCCTCAAATTGCCTGAAGGAAAAACTGTTTTGCTGTAGCGTATCGGAATGGGCTTTCCTGAATGTGTTTACTTCCTGTTCTTCTTTTGCACCGATTGCAATAACTTTCATTTTTTTAGTAAGACATGCTTTTTGCCTTATGAACTGAGTTGTTGATTGTATGCCAGTTGAGTTTAAAAAACTTCCATCAAAAGTAAAGAAGAAATTTTTCTTATTAAGATTTGTGTTTAATAAATTCATGTATGCATTGTAATCAGTGCCTTTAATAAAAGAATTCAATTGATAATTTATGAAATTATTTTTTTTATTTGCAAACGAAAACTTAATTCCTGATAAATGCTCATATTCATTTGCCGTATTATTAGCGATGTTCCAATCTCTTTCAAATTCAGAGCTTCTGTATCGCTCAAGAGGATTAAAGAAAATATTTTTAAATTCATAATTTGCCGAACTTGTCATGCTCCATGTGTTTTTGCTTTTATTACTCAATGGAGTTGTATTTTCAAAATAATATTTTACTGCAAAACCCTGATTATTCTTATCGTCAAGAGGCGAGAAAAGATTAAGGTCGTTGTTGCTCATTGCAACTTCAACACCTGTTTTTGTTCGTTTTGATATAAAGTAATCAAAACCGAGAGTATATAATTGCTGCATTTTAGGAGTAACAAGTAATTCAACGGGTTCATAAGAACCTTGGAGAACACCATTGGTGTCGGGGGCAATCCATTTGAATACTTTTCCGTTGGCAGTGGAATTTATTTGTACATAATTTCCTTTCCCCTGTCCTACTAATGAAAACCCGAGTCGAAATTTTGCACTGTCCGAATTTGTTGAATAAACAAAAACAGTGTCGTAATGAATTGCATGAACTGTTGTATCAACAATTTTATATAAAACTTCATTTTCATCAAATCCCACACTGTCAATATTCGGAAAAATTGCTTTATCAAGATTATTTCCAATATTTTTGAGCAGGATTTTTTTCTGCGGCGTTAAATTCTGCTGTAAAGGTTGGTTTTTTGAGTCCTGTTCGGAATATATATTGAATTTTATTTTTACTTTTTTACTTTCCAACTCGTTGCCCACAAAGAAAGTTGAACGACTGTAATTTTTATCGGAATATTCAAATTCAACAACAATTCTGCTGTCCTTAGTGATTAATTGTTTTGGTGTGAAAGTAATTTCCGCGGTATTATAATCAATAATATAATCATAATCTTGTCCTCTTTTTATTAATGCACCATCAATATAAACTTTTTCAGTGCCTGAAAGTACAACAATGAAAAGTTCATTATTAGCACCTTTTAATTTATAAGGACCTTGATTTCTTTCAATTCCGTTAAATAAATTTCGTGCATATTTGCCTTTTGAAACAGCAGCAGATGCGAATGTTTTTAGGATGAGTGGAGAATCCTTTTTGTTTTTTGATAAATTATTTTTTGTTCCTAAACTTAATCCTTGCACTTTTTTATTGAAATTCATAAAATAACTTTCAGGTCGTTTAATTTCAAAATCACCTGCAGTTAATTTAAAATTTTCATTCGACAATTCAATAAATACTTTGTCGAATTCCTGTAATTGCTGCGTGTTTCCTTCGGGTTGTATCGGAATATTATTATCGGAAATAGCAGCAACTATTTCAATATTATCAGTAAGTTTTCCGGATAGCTGCATATTCAGATTTGAATTTACAACAACATCCTGATTGTTTCCGAATGAAACTCCGCGTGAAATGCTGCCGTTTTTATTTAACCCTCCGGTTTTAAAAATATCATCGGTTGAATTCTTTTCAATCGAAAAAGAAAGTTCATTATAATAACTTTTTCTTTCGGTTTGAATTTTCTGAGGATTTTTATGAAAATAGGGCTTTGTAAATAAATAAGGAAAACCCCTGTAAGAAATTTTAAACTTTGAACCTTGAACTTTGCTCTTTGAATCAAAGATAATTCTCGAATTCGGATAATCAATTTTATAAAATGAAGAATCGACAATTTTGCCTGTACTGTCAAATAAAATAACCGAATTCGGAATTATGCTTAATGTATCAATCTGAATTGTATCTTTCGAAACGCTAATGGTTGAAGTCCTGAAATTGCTTAATTGTTGCGATTTGCAATTATAATATGCAAACACAGAAAATAAAAAAGGAATTATGAAAAAGCTCTTTCTCAAAATAATCGAAATAATTTATGCTAAAATAATAAAAATACTTTCTTTATTTTTGTAAGAATTTAATTTAAGTAATAACTGATATATATGAAATATATTACAGAACAGAATTCCCGTTATGATAATCTCGAAAGGATGAGCACTGATGAAATTTTAAAAAAAATAAATACGGAAGACAAAACCATTGCTTGTTGCGTTGAAAAGGCATTACCTCAAATAAAAATATTGACAAATCAGGTATTGAAGAAAATAAAAAACGGCGGAAGATTATTTTATATAGGTTCGGGTACAAGCGGACGACTTGGCATTGTTGATGCTTCGGAATGTCCTCCTACTTTCGGTGTTAAAAATAATTTGGTGATTGGCATTATTGCCGGCGGTGATAAGGCAATACGAAATGCCGTTGAAGGTGCCGAAGATAATTTTGAAGCAGGGTGGAACGATTTGAAAAAATATAAAGTAAATAAAAAAGATTTTGTAATTGGTATTTCCGCATCGGGCACTACGCCTTATGTTGTGGGTGCAATTCAAAAATGCGAACAGAATAAAATAACCACCGGTTGTATTACATCAAATAAAAATTCACCTCTTGCGGTAGAATCACAATATCCTGTTGAGGTTGTTGGACCCGAATTTATAACAGGCAGCAGCAGAATGAAAAGCGGTACTGCACAAAAAATGATTTTAAATATGGTGTCTTCCTGTGTGATGATTAAGCTCAATAAAATCAAAGGAAATAAAATGGTGGATATGCAGCTTAAAAATAAAAAACTTGTTGAAAGAGGTGCCGGAATTATAAAATCGGAATTGAAAATATCACACAATAAAGCAAAAGAACTACTTTTAAAATATGGAAGTGTAAGGAAAGTTCTGGAAAATAAAAAATAAAGTTTTTAAAAAAGTATTTCTGTTTTTATTAATTTTATTTGTCAGGATTTCATGTCCTTCAAAAATAATTTACAAGTATCATCAATACTTTTATTTATCGGAATAAATTCAAAGTTTAATCTTTCTTTTATCTTTTTGCTTGAATAAAAATACTTATTGTTCGCTGTTCTTGCAGTTTCGGGAGTTATAATATCATAATCATTACCGAATAATTTCAATAAAGTATTTACCGCTAATGCAATTTTGCTGATAAACATATTTACGCGGATATATGGTCTTTTGCAATGCAAACTGTCTGCTATCAAAAAAAATAAATCTTTATAAGTTAAATTTTCAGACGAAATAATAAATCTTTCATTCTTAATTTCTGAGTTCATTAATTGAATCATAGATTTTACTACGTTTCTCACATCAACATAACCGTTAACTCCAAGTGTATAATATTTCATTCCTTTGCTGACAGTATAAATTAAATTGGCACTTCCTTTTTTCCAGTCGCCGGGACCTATGATAACAGAAGGGTTTACAATTACAGCATTCAAACCGTTTTCTATTCCTTTTAAAATTTCTTTTTCGGCAGAATATTTACTTTTTGAATAATTTGAATTATGGTGAGATTCATTCCATGTGGTTTCTTCGGTAATCTCATCAATTTCTCTTTTCGCTCTTCCTATTGCTGCAATGGAACTTATATAACATATTTTTTTTATTTTATTTTCAATTGCTGCATGGACAACATTTGCAGTTCCTTCAACATTTGTTTTCACCATCAGTTCAAAATCTTTTTTATGAAAGGAAATTTTAGCAGCACAATGATAAACTTTTTCTATTCCTTTCATTGCGATTGTCAATGCTTGCAAATCGCATACATCAGCATCAACCCAATCAATGCGGGAAAATATTTTTTCGTAATCATTAGAATAATAACTGAATATTTTTTTTGTAAGGTTAAGATTGCTTTCGCTTCTTTTAATTGCTTTTATTCTTTCTTCTGTTTTTAAAAGTTCAAATAAAAGATGCGAACCAACTAAACCTGTACCGCCTGTTACTAAAATCATTGAATTTTATATATCAAATTTTATTCCTTGTGCCAAAGGAAGCTCATTACTGTAATTGATAGTATTGGTTTGTCGTCGCATGTATTGTTTCCATGAGTCGGAACCGGATTCGCGACCGCCGCCGGTATCTTTTTCACCGCCAAAAGCACCACCGATTTCAGCGCCTGATGTGCCGATATTAACATTTGCAATTCCACAATCAGAGCCACATTCTGATAAGAATTTTTCTGCTTCACGGATATTTAAAGTAAATATTGCCGAAGATAAACCTTGCGGAACATCATTGTTTATGGCAATTGCCTCATCAATGGTTTTATATTTTATAAGATAAAGAATAGGAGCAAATGTTTCTTCCTGAACTATTTTAAAATTATTTTTTGCTTCTGCTAAAACAGGTACAATGTAATTTCCCGAAGAGTATTTTTCACCTTCAAGAACATTTCCACCGCAAATAATATTTCCGCCTTCTTTTTTAATTTCTGCAATTGCGTTTAAAAAACTTTTAACAGAAGAATTATCAATTAAAGGACCAACTAATGTATCAGGTTCGAGCGGATTTCCTATTCTGTTGGTTATTTGCCTGTATGCATTTGTTAATTTATTTTTAATTTCATCGTAAACTTTTTCCTGTATAATCACTCTTCTTGTTGAAGTGCATCTTTGACCACATGTTCCAACCGAGCCGAAAACAATGGAATTTACTGCCATGTTTAAATCGGAATTATCGGAAACAATAACTGC
The DNA here is from genome assembly GCA_041671145.1 of Bacteroidales bacterium. NCBI lineage: Bacteria > Pseudomonadati > Bacteroidota > Bacteroidia > Bacteroidales > Bacteroidales bacterium. The sequence continues at coordinate 78,328 of JBAZBZ010000001.1, forward strand.
ATTATTGCCGCCAAGTTCCATAATAGTTTTGCCGAGCCGCTTACCTGCAATTTCCGAAATGCGCTTTCCAACCTTTGTAGAGCCGGTTACTGAAAATAAAGGTATTCTTTTATCGGCAGCGAAATTATCACCAAGCACCGATGATTTTGCAACGAGCATGCTGAAAATTCCTTCGGGTAAATTATTTTCTTTTAAAACTTTTGCAATAATGTTTTGTGTGGCAATTGCACAAAGTGGAGTTTTTGAACTTGGCTTCCATATTACAACATCACCGGCTGCTGCTGCTAACATGGCGTTCCATGCCCACACGGCAACCGGAAAATTAAAAGCAGAAATTACTCCTACTATTCCAAGTGGCTGATACTGGTCATATATTCTGTGTTCTTTTCTTTCGGAGTGCATTGTAAATCCATTAAGCAATCTCGACTGACCAACAGCGAAGTCGCAGATGTCAATCATTTCCTGCACTTCCCCTAATCCTTCCTGATATATTTTTCCCATTTCAAGAGAAACAAGAAATCCTAAGTCATCTTTATTTTTCCTTAATGCATCTCCAATCTGGCGAACAATTTCTCCGCGTTTTGGTGCGGGTATTGCACGCCATGTTTTAAATGCTTTTTCGGCTGTTGCCATCACTGCTTCGTATTCCTGAAGTGTGGCGTTTTTAACTTTTGCGATTTCTTTATTGTCAATTGGTGAAATGGAAGTTGTGATATCACCTTTTGCTTCCAGCCAAATTGTACCGGTGGTAACACCACTATTCAAAGGTTTAATTTCTAACCTTTCCAAAACAGAAGTTATATTTTTTTTCATCTATTTAAATTTTGTAAGTAATTAATATTTCTGCTGTTAATTTGCTGTTATGTTTATTTAACTTTTTTAGTTGCTCCCTCGCACAGCCGAAACACCAGCTGGTCGCGAATATCCATGCCTTTCTTCGTTGAAAACAGCATTGAATTTTTAATCATTTACGGTTTGTGCAACCTATTTTGTTTGCATGGATATTTCATAATGGATTTTGATTATTAATTATTATTTATTAATTTAATTCCTACTCCATAAACGGATATCTGAAATCAGTTGGCGGTGCAAATGATTCTTTAAGTGTTCTAGGGCTTGTCCATCTTAAAAGATTCATGTCGCTGCCTGCTTTGTCGTTTGTACCCGAACCTCTTGAGCCGCCAAATGGCTGCAAGCCGACTGTTGCACCTGTGGGTTTATCGTTGATATAAAAATTACCTGCTGCATATCTTAGTTTTTCACAAGCACTGGCAATAGCAATTCTGTCGGTTGAGAAAACAGAGCCAGTCAATCCGTAAGGTGATGTTTCTTCACAAAGCTTTAATGCCTCATCATAATCTTTATCATCGTAAACATAAATTGTCATTATTGGTGCGAATATTTCTTCGACCATGGTTTTGTAATGTGGATTTGTAGTTTCAATAATTGTAGGTTCGAGAAAATATCCTTTTGATTTGTCGCCTTTTCCGCCTGCAATAATTTTAGCATCGGTTGAATTTTTAGTTTCTTCAATATATTTCATGGCATTATCAAAAGCAGGTTCGTCAATCATTGCATTCACTAAATTTTTAAAATCCCTTACATCACCCATTTTTATTTCATCACACATTTGTAAAAGAAGTTCTTTTATTTGCTTCCATAATGATTTAGGTACATATCCACGTGATGCAGCAGAGCATTTCTGTCCCTGATATTCGAAAGCGCCTCTTGTTATTCCCACTGCAACCTCAAGTGGATTTGCCGAAGGATGTACAAAAATAAAATCTTTGCCTCCTGTTTCTCCGATAATTCTCGGATATGATTTGTAATTTTGAAGATTATCGCTCATTTTCCTCCAAAGCCAGTTGAATGTTTTGTTAGAGCCGGTGAAATGAATTCCTGCATAATATTTATGTGATAAAACTGTTTCTCCTATCATTGAGCCTTTGCCGGGGACAAAATTAATTACACCATCAGGCAATCCTGCTTCTTTAAATATTTTCATTAAATAATAATTGGAATATAAAGAAGTGGATGCAGGTTTCCATACTGTTGTATTGCCCATCAATACAGGCGACATATTCAGATTGGAAGCAATAGCGGTAAAATTAAAGGGGCTTACGGTAAAAACAAAACCTTCGAGGGAGCGGTATTCCATACGGTTTAGTTGGTTGAAGTTCGATTTCGGCTGGTCGGAATAAATTTTTGAAGCAAAAAAAGCGTTGTACCTCAGAAAGTCAACAGTTTCACATGCAGCATCAATTTCTGCTTCACGAATATTTTTGCTCTGACCAAGCATTGTTGCTGCGTTTAAAAGGTGTCTGTGCCTCGTTGATATGAGTTCGGCAGCTTTAATAAGAATTGATGCTCTTACAACCCATGAAATGTTTGACCACTCTTCATGTGCCTTGAGAGCCGCATCAATAGCCATCTTCACTTCTTTCTCGGTTGCTAAATGATACGTTGCGAGTATATGTCCGTGAGCATGAGGCATCACTACTTTTGCGGTTTTGCCTGTTCTTATTTCTTTTCCGCCAATGATTAAAGGTATTTCAATCTCTGATGACTGGAGAGTTTCAATTTCTTTTGTTAGTTTTTTTCTGGCTTCACTGCCGGGTTCATAATTTAATACTTCTTCATTTTTGGGGTCGTAGAAATTAAATAGTGCGTTGTTCATTTTATTTATTATTTTTAAAAATAAAAGAAAATAATTTCGAAAATATGTGGAATACAAACCTACATGATTTTTTTGAAATCGCAAAAACATGATGAAAAAGTATAGAAAAAAATGTTCTAATTAAAGTTCATCGCAGGAAATTAAAAGTGTTTTCCGAGAAATTGAAAGTTATTATCTTGCAATTATAAGTTATTCCAAAGAAATTGAAGATGAGAGCAAAAAAAATGAAAGTAATATTAAAGAAATAAAAGATGCAAGCAAAGAAATGAAAAGTGCGGGTAAATAAATTAAAGATGAGAGTGAAGAAATTGAAAGTAATGTTAAATTTTAATATCTTCGTTTTATAGCTTGGATAAGAATCCTTCGAGAATACCGAAATTGGCTTTGTTTCTCAAAAGCCGTTTTACTGCCCAATCGAATCGTATAAGATTTTTCATTTCAATGTTTTTTATTAATGCAAATTTACTGTTTTTTTAAAAACTACTAAAATAAACGCCAAAATAAAAAAGGCGTTGTTTTTATTGTAACGCCTTTTCTTAGTTTTATATTTTTCTTTAATTTTTAATAAACTTTCTAACAGTTACGCCATCTTGAGCTACAACTTTTATAAAATAAATTCCGCATGGCAAAGTGCTGACATCAATTTTCGTTTTGTTATTTGTTGTTTGTTGTTTTATCACTTCTTCTCCGTTTATGTTATAAATTATAATTGTGCTTTGTTTTGCTGTTTGCGGGAGTTCGATTGTTATTTGGGTGTTTGCCGGATTTGGAAACACTTGCAATGCCAAATTTGTATTCACTGCTTTTTTTGAAACATCATTTGCTTTGTCGTCAATTCTTGTGATTGCTGTGTTTGTTAGAACAGGCACATTAGCATCGAAATAAATATATGCTTTGTTGGTGATTGAATCATCTTTTATCAATGTATTGTTTATTTTCACTTTGTATTTTACAAAGCCATGACTCTTTGGTTCGTTAATATTGCTATCGGGCAAAAGTATGTTATTGAATTTCCACTCACAAACTCCTAATGCTCTCATGCTGAAAACGCATGAATGGCTTGAACCAATGGTTTCCAGAGTGGGTATATTAAGATTTTCATCAAGAGTATCTTTAATTATAACCGTATAAGCTGTATCGTTTCCTGTGTTCTGAAAGTTTACAGTATAATTCAGATAAGGTTCGCTTGCAACTTGATTTGGTGTAATTAATTCTTTAGACACAATTTTATCATTTGGGTCGTAAGAGTTGGTAACAAACTGATATATTGTATCTGCATTGTCAAAAAGGTATGCATCTGTTAGTGCAGGTACTATTGAAACAGTTGAATTCAAATAAACACCAACCATAACAGACGAAGGTATATTAAATTTTATATTTATATATCTTCTTTCACCCGGTAATAAATTAGTAAAGTCCCATTTAACTGTATTGCCTGACTTAAAAGAATGTGCTGGCTCGCTTGAGGTGTAATTTAACCCGCTGTTGAAAACCAATTGCACATAACCATCTGCATTTTGATTTCCTGTGTTTTCATAATTTATATAATAATATGTATCAAAGCCCGGTCTTGCTCTGTTTGATGCAGTTAAGCTAACTCGTACATCATAAATATCTGGTGTGTAAATACCAAATTTATTTACTGTATCTGTTGCATTAGTCATTGTCTGGCTTGTTGGAGTTACCGTACTGAACTTTGGCGGGCTTGGAATATTTATATTATATGTTCCGCTTATATAATTTACTTTATAACTGCCTAAGCTATCGGTGCTGTAATAATAATCTTCTGAGCCCTGATTTTGATGAACAATTATATTTGGCAATGGCGGTTCTCCTGCATCTTTTACTCCATTATTGTTTAAATCATTATATACTGTTCCTGCTTTTATTAAGTTGCAAATACCGCTTCCTAATACTGATACAACTGCATTTGTTATGCAACAATTTACGTTTATGCTTGGAGGAGAATCTGAGTACTCGGAAACAGTTAAAGTATATGTAGTTGTGTGGGTGGGTGAAACAGTAATACTTTTTGCTGTAGTAGTGTTACTCCAAATATATTTACAATTACTATTAAATCCACTACTTGTATTAATAATTGCAGTCATTCCATTGCAAATAGAAGGGTTACTGACAGTAATTAAAGATTCTGGCGGAAGAACTGTAACTATGGAATTGCCAGGGTTTGTACAACCGTTTCCATCTGTTCCTGTTACAGAATAAGTTGTTGTGATTGTAGGAGAAACGGTAATAGAAGAAGAGTTTCCTAATGAATTACCCCATGTGTATGTAATAGCTCCTCTTGCAACAATTTCTGTTATTGTTCCCGAGCAAATTTTCTCAGGACCCTGTGCGGATATACTTGGCTTTGCATTCACTGTTACTGTTGCTTGAGCAGTAGCGGTGGAAGGAGTATTGTCGGTAATAGTTATTTTATATGTTGTAGTCCCATTTGGCGTAACAATAATAGATGAAGTTGATTGTCCTGAACTCCATGTATAACTATAAGGTTGTACGCCACCGGTTGCTGTTGCTGTTAAAGTTGTTGAACTGCCGTTACAAATTGTTTTAGAATTAACCATTACACTTAATTGAGCAAAAGCACTCGCAAAAGCAAGTGTAACGATAATTGAAAGTAGAAGTAGTTTTTTCATAAGTTTTTTTTTAAGTTAATGTTTAATTTATTTTTCAAGGACACACCCTTGTATTCCCTCTCAAGAGGGAAGCTAACACACTTGCCTCGCTTTTTTATTTTCAATTATTAATTTATATTCCGACAAATGTAATAATAAAAATTAAAAAAAGGCAATCCCATTTTAGTATTCGCCAGTGTTTTTTTATTATCCGCTGGTATATTTTTATTATTCGTGTAAAACATAGTTGTTGATTGATATTTGCTTTTTTGCGACTTTATACTTATGACTTACGACTTTTTTTCATTATTAACTATTAATTATTAATTATTTTTCGCTTTTTACTTGACTTTAGCAATTATATTTAATATATTTACATATAAATTAGCACAAATCAAAAACAAGCTATGCAATCCTAATTCTACCCTTATAAAAACCAAATTAATCTTTATGACTCAATTCTACCCGGCTTGTGAAGGTGCAACCGGATAAAAACGGTAAAAGTCCGAACAAATCCCAATGAGCTTCACTAAAGGGGTTTATTAAACAATTAAAAACTAAATTTTATGAAAAAGTTTCAGGAAAATAAACTGAACATGTACTATGTAGTGCGTAGTACGGATGAAAGGTTTCAGTCGTCATGGACTGGTAACGCACCCTTTGCAGCATCGCACAATGCGTTTGTTGCAATAATTCCTTTAATAGAACAAAACAGGGATGCACAGATAGTAGAAAACACAGGAGTTACTATCGACAAAACACTAAAACGCGATACGATGACCGATAAGGCGTTGTTTATTGCAAACCGCGTAAAGTCGTACGCAACGGTAACGGGAAATAATGAGTTGCTTGGAAACGTGAAGTACACAGCTTCGGATATGAAAAAAGCAAGGGATACGGATGTGGTTGGAATTTGTGATACAATATGGGCAAAGGCAAATGCAAATGTAGCTGCATTGAGCACTTATGGGGTAACAGCGGCAATGCTAACCGATTTGCAGGCAGCAATAACGGCTTATGTAGCTGTAATACCGAAACCGCGGGCAACAAGAACGCAAACAAAAAATGCAACAGAAAATATTGAAATGTTTTTCAAGCAGGCAGATGATATTCTGACAAAAAGATTGGATGTGGATATAGAAGTTTTTAGAGCGACAAAACCTGATTTCTACAGTCAGTATAAAACAGCAAGAATAATTTTAGGTTCCGGAAACGGATTAACTTCTGTAATTGCATTGGCATTAGAAAAAAATTCAGGAATACCAATGAAAGGAGTTAATTTTACATTCAAGTTGGATGGAATGGTGGTATCGAAGAAGACATGGATAAAAGGTCATTTCAGATTGCCGAATTTACCGGAGGGTGAATATACATTAACTGTGAGTAAAATAGGCTGCAAAACACAAATTCTTACAGTGGACGTGGTAAATAATGAAACAACAATAGTTCGTGTTGATATGGAAAAATCAGATGGATGATGAGCGGCATGGAGAAAAAAGCAGTAAGTGAGTAAAGGGTGGACAGAATTATTTGTTCGCCTTTTATGATTTTTTACCGCTAAGGCGCTAAGACGCAGAGATTCAATTATTCATTAGGGTCATTCGCTAAAATATCCTCCCCAAAATTTATTTTATATTCTTTTTTCCCTGATGAAAAAAAACCAATCCGTCGGTTGACGGACAAGGCAAAACTCTGCCATGATTCCAGCCATTTTCAATTCACAATAATTTTTCTCACAACAGTATTATTTTCTTTTCCAAAAACAATTTTAATAAAATACATTCCCTTATCAAATTTTGATAAATCAACTTTTGCGTTATTTCCTTTTTCATAGGATTTGAAAGTTATAGAACCTGTAATATTATAAATAATTATTTGTGAAATATTTTTTTCTGATTTAATATTTAGGGTTTGCTGAATAATTATAAACTTCAATACTATCAATAAATATCATTTGAAATTTAACAATAAAGTGCAAGGATTTTTCAATTGTTATTTTAAAAACCTTGCACTTTAATTATAATTATTATAAATTGTTTTTTCTTTATGTTACTTTTGGTTTGACCCAAAAGTAACCAAAAAGTCAAGGCAAAACGAAGCTTCCACCCGCTCTGCAATATTTCTGAATTCTAACAAAGCGAGTAAACTTCTTTGTAAGAATTTTACGAAATATTGCATTCACAGCCAACACACGCTCGCCGTTTTGCCTGGCCTACGCTCCGCTTTTAATATGCGTTTGAAAGTTGTTTGGGAATAGAGCTTACTTTTTCAGCAGACCCTAAATACCCTTAGTATAATCTAAAATATCTATTACGGTTTACCAATAATTTTTTTACTTTTGATTTTATAAGAGATAAAATTAAATAAAACATGACAATTTAAAAAGTTAAAATTAATTAATATGTTAAGTAAACATATTGTTTAACATTTATATAAAACATTACGCTTAAAAAATTTTGTTTTAGTATTAAAATATTATACATTTATAGCAAAATAATTTTGTTTTAACTATTTTTTATAAGTTTTGAAAACATATAGGTTAATATTTTATTTATTAATAATATCAAATGCAATAACTGTATTTGCTCAAAAGCCAGTGGCTGATTTCAGCAATAATGATTCGTCGGGCTGTGATATTGTTATTGTTTCATTTACGGATTTATCTTCCAATAATCCTACTTCATGGAAATGGAATTTTGGAAATGGAGTTAATTCAACATTGCCAAATCCAACATGCGCATATACTAATCCGGGAACATACACTGTAAAGCTTGTTGTAAAAAACGCATCCGGAGAGGATTCAATTACAAAAACAAATCTTATTACAGTTTTTAAATCACCTACAGTTAGATATACTGCAAGCAAATTAAATAGTTGTCCGCCTTTTACAATATTCCTGACAGATAATACAACACCGGGAAGTTCAGGGCTTGTAACCTGGCAATGGGATTTTGGAGATGGAAGCTTTTCAAACTCTCAAAACACAAGTCATACATACAATAATACTGGAACGTTTTTTATATCTCTGAAAGTAACTGATGTAAACGGATGTATTGGTTTTTCAATAAACACCGATAGTGTTAAAATTCATCCTGCTCCTGTAGCGGGTTTTACTTCAAATGCTCAAACTTCGTGCTTCCCGCCATTTACAGTGAATTTTACAAATACTTCTACCGGTAATTCAAGTTTAACATACTTGTGGAGTTTTGGGGATGGAAGTACTTCCAATGCAGTAAATCCAAACCATACCTACAATAATATTGGAAGTTATAATGTTTCACTGACTGTTACTGATACTTCAGGATGCGTTAATACATTAAATATTCCCGGTTATATTAACATTACAGGACCCCTGACATATAAAGCAAATTTCTCTGTTTCAGATACAACAAGTTGTTCGTCTTCGGTAATATTTACAGACCTTTCGTCTGTCGGAACAAATTTGTGGCGTTGGTATTTCGGCGATGGCGGTTCGAGTACTCAGCAAAATCCAACGCATGCTTATGTTTCATCAGGAACATATACTGTTACTTTCATTGCATCAAACAATCTTCCATGTGCCAGTCAGCCGTCAGATACAATGATTAAGACAATTCATGTAATTATTTTCAATAAACCGGTTGCAAATTTTTCTGTTGATGACAGCATAGGTTGTAATGCTCCATTTACAGTTAATTTCACCGATTTGTCGCCATCGGCAACAACATGGAATTGGGATTTTGGAGATGGGGCAACAAGTACAGATGAAAATCCAACTCACACTTACAACTCAGTGGGAACGCATGTTGCAACATTAACTATTACCGATAGTAACGGCTGCACTGCTATAAAAACAAAAAATATTTACATGTCTGTTCCATCGCCATCTTTTATAGTAAGTGATACCATTGGCTGTGCTCCATTAACAGTGAACTTTACAAATTTAAGCACCTCAAATTATCCTATAACAAATTATTTGTGGAATTTTGGTGATGGGGGCACGTCTAATCTGATAAATCCCTCTCATGTATATTCCGACTCCGGGAGTTTTAGCGTAACCTTAACAGTTATAGATATTAATGGATGTCAAAATTCAATTATATATAAATACATAAAAACGGGAATCAAACCGAATGCAAACTTTTTTTCAAATGATACTAATGTTTGTCATATTACTATTGTGGGGTTTAATAATACTTCAAGTATTTATGCAAATTATTTTCATTGGAAATTTGGTGATTCAACAGAATCTTTTGACAAAAATCCGGGACATCAATACCAAGATACAGGATATTTCAGTGTAACTCTTATTACCGGATTTAACGGTTGTTATGATACATTGGTAAGGCATAATTATATTCATATTTGGCCTCCTATTGCCAGATTCATGGGCGTACCGCGCATAAGCTGCACTGCCCCGCTTACTGTTTCTTTTACCGACTTGTCTCTTGGAGCAGATACTTATACCTGGTTTTTTGGTGATGGAAGTCCTGTAAGTAATCTTAAGAATCCCACACATACTTATACGAGTCCGGGTTTTTACAACGTGAAACTTATAGTGAGTTCTCTTAAATCTCCATTTTGCCTCGATTCTGCTGATTATTTTCAGTATATTATAATTTCTGAAATAATACCAGGGTTCACACAATCCGGTATTTATACGTGTATGCATAATACAATAACATTTACTGACTCTTCTTATGCAAATACCGCAATAAGCAAATACGCATGGGATTTCGGCGATGGTTACAGGGATACTGTTTTTTCACCAACTATCGTTCATCAATTTGACAGCGCAGGAACTTTTAATATAACCCATACAGTTTTTGATATTTTGAATTGTAATAATTCTATTACAAAAAACAGTTTTATTACTGTTTACAAAAATCCCATTGCTTCATTCACCATCGACACTACTTATGGGTGTGTGCCTCTTAATGTGGCTTTTAATCCTTTGCCATCAATTGTTTATCCGCCTGCTGTATTAACACGATGGGAATGGAATTTTGGAGATGGTTCACCGCTGGTTATTGATTCAACAGGACAAGTAATACACCATATATATACTGTTCCGAGTTATCCGGGAAATTATTGTATAAGTCTTCGTATTATTGATTCGAAAGGATGTGAAAATAATTATGTAAACAATAATTGCATTACGCCAACTTTCCCCAATATAAGCATTTCTTATGATTCAGTAACCTGTTACAACGATTCATTTCGTGTGATTAATAATTCAACGGGTGCAGGACTTAATTACACATGGAACTTCGGCGATGGAACACCTGTTGATAACGCAAGAAATCCCGCACATCTTTATACTGTTACAAGCACTAAAAATTTCTCGGTTACTTATATTGTATCAGATGCAAATGGCTGTGATACTTCAATTGTTTTTCCAATTACAATTTCAAAACCTATAGCGCATTTTTATTACGATTCTATTGTAAGTAACTGTCCGCCTATATTTGTAAATTTTCATGACTCATCTACTTCCGATGTTGTTTCATGGATATGGGATTTCGGAGACGGCAATATAATCAGTGGAATCTCCGAACCGCAACATGTTTTTAATAAAGCAGGTTATTACGATGTAACTTTAATTGTTACCAATATTTATGGTTGCGTAGATACATTTATCATGAAAAATCTGCTAATAAAAGGACCTTTCGGAACTATCAGCTACAATCCGACACAAGGATGTGCACCTCTTACAGTAACTTTCACATCACAAACACAGAAAGCAACAACATTAACATGGATATTTGGCAACGGAGATGTGGCGTTTGGCGGAAATGTAATATACACATATCCGGATTCTGGTACTTTTATACCAATATTGCATCTTCACGATACTTCGGGCTGCGATGTAAATATTATCGGAACTCAACCGATAACGGTTTATCCAAAACCTATTGCAAATTATACTGTAAATAACGGATGTATAAATACTCCTATTAGTTTTACTGATAGTTCAAAAACATTTCCGAATAATCCGCTCGTTTCTTATGATTGGAATTTTGATGATGGTACAAGTGGAAGCGGTTTGATTATGAGTCATAACTATACAATTGGCGGATTTCATAATCCATCACTTATTGTTACTACAGATAAAGGATGTAAAGATACAGCCAGCAAAACCATTGAAATATATAATCCTAAAGCTAAATTCAGTTTTCAGAATGGGTGTATTAATACTCCTATTAGTTTTATTGATTCTTCATATAGTACCAATCATATAATTAATTCGTGGAATTGGGATTTTGGTGATAGTACAACAGCAACCAATAAAAATCCTATTCATACTTATGATTCAGCAGCAACATATATAGTTTCTCTCTCTGTTACGGATAATATGAGTTGTCCGCATGATACAAGCATGACTATTAAGATTTTTCCGCAACCTGTTGCCCAATTTTCAAATCCTCCTATTTGTGCAAATAACTTAACTCCTTTTAATGATTTATCTGCGGATACAAGTGGAATAAATTCATGGTCGTGGAATTTTGGAGATGGCGGTACATCTAATATTCAAAATCCATCCCATTCATATTCAAACTATGGTACCTACCAGTTAGTAATGATAGTGCAATCAGGAAATGGCTGTAAAGATACGGTGAGCAGGAATATTATTGTAAATTCATTGCCTGTTCCGAATTTAACGGTAAATAATGTATGTGAATTAATAAACACGAATTTTATAAATAAATCAACTATTCCGAATGGAAATATTGTTTCGTGGACATGGGATTTTGGTGATGGTCAATTTCAGAATAACGGTGATACTGTTCCTCATGCTTACATTCATGGAAATACCTACACTCCCAAAATTATTGCTGTTTCCGATAGTGGTTGTGTTGATTCTATTGCAAAAATTCTTACAATTTATTTTAATCCTAAAGCAAACTTTATTTCAGATTCTATTTGCTTGTATAATACTACGACAATTACCGATTTATCAACTTCAAAGGGAAGTGAAATAAACAAGTGGAGTTGGGATTTTGGTGATACAACAACAGCAACAACTAAAAATCCTCAGCATAAATATAATATTCCCGGCAATCATTCTGCAACATTACAAGTTACCACATTACAAGGATGCATTAGCGATACAACGATTGATGTATATGTAAAATATTTGCCGCTTGCACAATTTGTAATACCCGATACCATTTGTGCAAAGCAAACTATCAGCACTAACAATTCTTCCGTTGCTCCTGCCGATGGAATAATAAATATATGGCAATGGGATTTCGGAAACGGAACTACATCTTCAAGCAAAGACACAACGATGCGTTATGTGTCTCCCGGAAATTATAATGTATCGCTCATTGCTATTGCAAATACCGGGTGCAGTGATACTGCCGGTAAACATATAATTGTTTTGCCCTCACCAATTGCTTATTTTTCAGCTAAACCATTAATTACAACAATGGTTTTTCCGCAAATCGAATTTAAAAATCTTTCAGATAGTTATGTAAAATGGTTATGGAAGTTCGGCGATGGCAATACATCAATTGAAAAGGACCCTTCGCATACTTACAATGATACAGGAACATATAATATAGTTTTATATGCATATAATATTTTGAATTGTTTGGATTCATTCAGTTTGAAAGTTACTATCAAAACTGAATTTGCTTTTTACATTCCCAATGCTTTTTCTCCTAACGCAAATGGGGTAAACGATGTGTTTAACGGTAAAGGTGTTTGCATTTCAAAATTTGAATTTTTAGTATTTAACCGTTGGGGTGAAATAATATTTAAATCTACTGATAAATATAAAGGTTGGAACGGCAGAACTCATAATGGCGAATATGCTCAAATTGGTGTCTATGCTTATGTTTTCAATATTACAGATTATAATGGGGTAAACTATCAGTATATAGGACGAGTGAGTTTGATTAAATAGAGTTTGTCCAGAATGTCCGATTTCTTCATTATTCATTAACTCCCCACTCCGTGGCATTGCTTGTATTTTTTGCCGCTTCCGCATGGACATGGGTCGTTGCGACCTACTCTTTTTTCCACTCTTATTGGCTCCGGACGCTGCTGTTCCTGCGTGTTTGCAATTTTAGGCATTGTGTCATCGGTGCGGCTTGTTCGCAGTTTGCTCATGTCGGTTCGCTGCGGTCCTCTTGATTGACGAACATTCTTTTCATCCTCTTCTGTCGGCAGGTTTCCTTTCGACAAGAATGATATCACGTCCTTGTTCATTTTCTGAAGCATGCTTTTGAACAACTGAAATGATTCAAATTTATAAATCAGCAACGGGTCCTTTTGTTCGTAAGCGGCATTTTGTACCGATTGTTTTAATTCATCAAGTTCGCGTAAGTGTTCTTTCCATTCATTATCAATAATTGCGAGAGCTATTGTTTTTTCAAATGAAAGCACAAGCTCTTTTCCTTTTGTATTATAGCATTTTTTGAGATTTGCAAGAACATTTACTGTTTTAGTTCCATCGGTAACAGGAAAAACAATATTTTCATAATTGGTATTTTCGTGAATGTTTTTTATAACCGGTAAAGCCATTTCAGCCATTAATTCCGATTTATGCTTATAATATTCGTGTGAGAGGGTATAAATTTTTTCAATTATTTCATCAGGATTTACTTTAAAAAATTCCTGTTCATCGTAAGGACTTTCTATTCCGAATGTCTTAAACAATTCGAATTTAAAACCCTCGAAATTTCTCGTATCATAATATTCATTTGCAATATGGTCGCAAACGTCGTACATGGTATTTATAAGGTCAGTCGAAAGACGTTCACCGTAAAGTGCATTTCGTCTTCTTGTATAAATCACTTCACGCTGTGAGTTCATCACATCATCGTATTCGAGCAATCGTTTTCGTATTCCGAAATTATTTTCCTCAACTTTTCTCTGAGCACGTTCAATGGATTTTGTAATCATTGAATGTTGAATAACCTCTCCTTCTTTAAGTCCGAGAGTATCCATCATTTTTGCAATTCTGTCGGAGCCGAAGAGTCGCATCAAATCATCTTCGAGTGAAACAAAAAACTGTGTAGAGCCCGGGTCGCCTTGTCGTCCCGAACGTCCGCGCAGCTGCCTGTCAACACGGCGTGATTCGTGGCGTTCGGTTCCTATGATTGCGAGACCGCCGGCAGCAACAACACCAGGACCAAGTTTTATATCTGTACCACGACCTGCCATGTTTGTAGCAATAGTAACTGTTCCTGCCTTACCGGCTTCGGCAACTATTTCAGCTTCCCGCTGATGTTGTTTTGCATTAAGAACATTATGTTTTATTTTTCTTAGTGTCAACATTCTGCTTAGGAGTTCAGATATTTCAACAGAAGTTGTACCCACAAGAACAGGTCTTCCGTTTTTTACGAGGTCAACAATTTCGGTAATAACGGCATTATATTTTTCGCGTTTTGTTTTATGAACAAGGTCTTCGTTGTCTTTTCTGACAATCGGACGGTTTGTAGGAATAACAACTACATCGAGTTTATATATGCTCCAGAATTCACCTGCTTCGGTTTCGGCAGTACCTGTCATCCCGGCAAGCTTATTGTACATTCTGAAATAATTTTGTAAAGTGATTGTTGCAAAAGTTTGTGTAGCTGCTTCAACTTTCACATTTTCCTTTGCTTCAATTGCTTGGTGCAATCCATCGGAATAGCGGCGTCCTTCGAGAATACGACCGGTTTGCTCATCAACAATTTTAACCTGATTTTCCAGAACAACATATTCGGTATCTTTTTCAAATAAAGAATATGCTTTTAGCAATTGGTTTATTGTATGTATTCTATCTGATTTTATTGAAAAATTCACCATCAGCTCATTTTTCTTCCTCATCTTTTCGGCTTCCGATAAATTTGATTTTTCCATTTCTGCAATTTCTGCACCAACATCGGGAATAATAAAGAAATGAGGGTCATCAGTATTGGAGGTAATTAGGTCAATTCCTTTTTCAGCCATTTCGATACTGTTATTTTTTTCATCAATAACAAAAAATAAAAGTTCGTCAACCTTGGGCATATTCTTCGACTGGTCCTGCATGTAGAAATTTTCGGTTTTCAGCAAAAGAGCTTTTACTCCGGGTTCACTTAGGAATTTTATTAATGCTTTATTTTTTGGTAATCCTCTGTAACACCTAAGCAAAGGTAATCCTGCCTCATCTTCTTTTCCTTCCGAAAATAATCTTTTAGCATCTGCAAGAAGTGTATTTATAAGGTTTCGTTGGGCATTTACAAGCTTTTCAACTTTGGGTTTCATTTCGTTGAATTCCTGTTTTTCGTCATCCTTGCCGGTTTGACCTGAAATAATCAGAGGTGTACGTGCATCATCAATCAGAACAGAGTCGACTTCATCAACGATGGCGTAATTATGACCTCGCTGAACTATCTCTTCAACACTGCGAGCCATATTGTCTCTCAGATAGTCAAAGCCAAATTCATTATTTGTTCCGAAAGTTATATCTGCCAGATATGCCTGTCTTCGTTCATCGGTATTCGGTTCGTGCTTGTCGATGCAGTCAACTTTCAATCCATGAAATTCATATAAAGGACCCATCCACTCGGAGTCGCGTTTTGCAAGATAATCGTTTACGGTTACTAAATGAACTCCTTTTCCTGTGAGTGCGTTTAAAAATATCGGCAGAGTTGCAACAAGAGTTTTTCCTTCACCGGTAGCCATTTCGGCAATCTTTCCCTGATGCAGCACAATTCCGCCAATAAGCTGAACATCGTAATGCACCATGTCCCATTTAATCATATTCCCACCTGCGAGCCACTGATTTTTGTAAATCGCTTTATCGCCTTTTACTTCAATATTTGCTTTGACAGCAGCGAGGTCTCTGTCCATCTGAGTTGCAGTAACTTCAAGAGTTTCGTTTTCGAAAAAACGGCGTGCAGTTTCTTTCATTACGGCAAATGCTTCGGAAAGGACTTCTTCGAGTATTTCTTTTGTTTTTGCTTTTACGGCTTTATCAAGAGCATCAAGTTCGGAATATATTTTTTCTTTTTCTTCAACGCTTAATTCGAGATTTTCCTCAAGTTGAGTTTTAAGCTCCTTTATTTTTGATTCTTCTTCATTAATAAACTCATGAATTCTGCTTTTTAAATTCTGAGTGATTGCTCTTAATTCATCATTGCTGATATTTTTATAAGAATCGAAATGCTGATTAATAACAGCAATAAAAGGCGAAATTTCTTTTACATCTCTGTCGGACTTTTTACTAAACAAACTACCTATGAGATTTGTTACAATGTTTGACATTTTAATAAAATTAATTTGAAAGCAAAGTTAAATAAAAAAGTTGGAATGATTGAAAAAAGAAAAAACGATATTTTAATTTGCATTATTTGCAATACAGGAAAGATAAGATAAAAAAGAGATTGCATTAA
This sequence comes from Bacteroidales bacterium, assembly GCA_041671145.1. NCBI lineage: Bacteria > Pseudomonadati > Bacteroidota > Bacteroidia > Bacteroidales > Bacteroidales bacterium. The sequence continues at coordinate 94,989 of JBAZBZ010000001.1, forward strand.
AAAGTAAATGACTCGTCCTAAAAAAAGTTTACAGGTTTTTCTCTCCGGCTTTAATTATTGTGCGAAAAATAAAAAAATCACGAAGAAGAAAAATGATTGTTTCAAAAATTCTTTTATTATTCTTTCAAAAAATATCACTATTTTTGGCTTAATCTTTGAATTGAAAAAATAAAAAGACAAATATGTTAAAAAAGATTTTTTATATAGTGCTTTGCATAATGCTTTCAAGTTGCATGTCGCCGCAAAAGATGGTGATAAATGGAATGTATGATGCGGCAATAAATAAGGCAGTTAAAAAAATAAAAAAACATCCGGCAAAAGAAAAATATGTTCAGCCATTGGCAGATGCATTTCGTTTGGCAAATCAGATAAGCAACGAGAGGATAAAATTTTTGAAACAAGAAGGAAGACCTGATACGTGGGACGAAATTCTTGTAAATTATTCGGCATTGAAAATACGTCAGGATGAGGTAAAAACACTTCCGCAAAATGTTTTGAACAAAATCGGATATTCCTATATTGATTATGACAAGGAAATAATTGCTTCAAAACAAAAAGCTGCTGACTACAATTATGCACATGCTGTGGAACTTTTAAAAACAAACAATAAAGCCGATGCACGCAAAGCTTATGATGAACTGATGGAAGTAAAAAAATATTATAATAATTATAAAGATGTTGATGTATTAATTCAAAAAGCAATAAATATTGGCACAAGCTATATTCTTTTCCGAATGGAAAATAAAACTATTATCCCTTTGCCTCCAAGATTTGAAGAAGATTTGCTGAAAATAAGTTTAAACGAATTTAATGATTTATGGCATAATTATGATACAAAGCCCGTGAGCGGACGCATTTATGATTATTCAATTCTGGTAAGAATTAAGTATATTAATTTCACTCCAGAATCAGTGAAAGAAAACAGTTACACCGAATCTAAAGATGTTGAAAACGGCTGGCAATATGCACTTGATAAAAACGGAAATGTAATGAAAGATAGTTTGGGTAATGATATTAAAATTAAAAAATATAAAACTATTACATGCACAATCAGAGAAACCATAATGAAAAAATCGGCAAGCTTAACCGGAACAATTGATTTTATTGAAAATAATACAAACCAGCTTATAAAAACAAATCCGCTCACTGGCGATGCAATTTTTGATTATGCTTATGCAACTGCTTATGGTGATGTTAATGCTTTGAAAGACGAAACAAAAAAGAAACTTCGTTCTGCTGCTCCATTTCCTGCAACACCTGAATTATTAATGATGGCAGTGGAGACAATGAAAAGTGCATCGAAAAATATTGTTAGCAATAACAGGAATTTATTATATTAATTAAGTTTTAATTTAACATAAAGCTAAAAATAATTTTAAAAATTAAACAATTTAAAAAAAACAAAAAATGGTAAACCAAGAAATGCAAGCAAAAGTAGAAAAGGCAATTGAACAGATTAAGCCATATCTTCAGGCAGACGGAGGAGATATTAAATTTGTAGAAATAACCGACGATTTAATTGTTAAGGTTGAACTACAGGGAGCATGCGGATGTTGCCCTATGAGCACGGTAACATTAAAAAAAGGAGTTGAAGAAGCCGTTAAGAAAGCTGTTCCCGAAATAAAATCGGTGGAAGCAATTTAATTTGAATCAATCAAGCTGTTAAAATTTCATGAGGCTGTCTCAAAAGTCCTTTGAGTGCCTTTGAGAATACCTTTGTGCGACTTCGTGGTTAAGTTAAAATATTCAACCACAAAGGACTCAAAGTATGGCGCAAAGGAACACAAAGTAAAAAAAACAACAATATTTTTCTTTTGAGACAGCCTCGAAATTCCATCGGAAAATAACTTCTTAAGAAAAAACCGAATCATGTTTCGTTATGGAAATTATAGTTTATGTAATAATTTTTTTATTTTTTCTTTTGATAAAATTTAATAAAATTATTATACGAATTATATTTCAGAAACGACTATGTGAAGAAGATGAAGATTTTATTTTAAGAAAGTATAAATATTACAGGAATTTACCGAAAATATTACAAAAAAAATTCAGCAGAAGAGTACGTGAATTTATCGAAAAAAAGAATTTTGAAGGACGAAAAGAACTGGAAGTTACAAACGAAATGAAGCTTCAGATTTCGGCAACAGCAATAATGTTGACATTCGGATTTGAAAAAGATTATTTGTTAAGCGGACTTGAAACAATAATAATTTATCCCGAAGATTTTTTTTCGAATTCAACAAAAACATATAATAAAGGTGAAACAAACATGGATGGTGTAGTTGTTTTCTCGTGGAAAGATTTTCTTGATGGATTTAAAGATGAACACGACAATATAAATTTGGGACTTCATGAACTTGCTCATGCTTTTGTTTTAGAAAATAAGTATATAGAAACTTTAAGCGAATGTTTTGATATAAATTATGAACGTCTTGGAGAAATGATGGTAGAAAGCAATTTAATTGAAAAGACGAAAGAATTAAAATTTTTCAGAGAATATGCTTACGCAAATAAAATGGAATTTATTGCATGTGCTATCGAAACTTTTTTTGAATCACCAGAAGTTTTCAAAAAAGAATTGCCGGAGCTATACAATGTAATTGCCGGCATGCTGAATCAGGATGTCAATAAAAAAATATATGAAGAAGTTGATTTGATTTGAATATCAAGCATTTTGTAAGGCTTTTTATAAACAATACCTAACAGGTATCCAAGACCTGTTAGGTATTGTGCTTTTTAGACAGCCTCCAATTAAAATTTAAACCCTATGAGTTTTATTCAAAATAAATTTATAATATATACAAACACTAATTATTACTACCAACTTTAGACTTTAAACATTAAACTTTAAACTCTTTATTCTTCTTTTGCTCTGAATGATTCCCAAACAAAATACGATACAAGTCCGATGAATGCCAGCAATGCTGTTATCTGGGCACCTATTGAGTTTTCATTACTCCATACTTTAAGATTAACTGCTTCGTTATCTCCAGTGAAGAATATTATAAATGCACCAATAACACCAAATAATGCAGCACCTGCAATAAAGCCCGAGGCAATTAATATTCCTCTTTGTACACGTGAGTTGGCAAGTTTTTCGTTTTTGGTGCTCTTGGTAAACCAATTATTAAGCAACCCTCCGACAACAAGAGGAGTGTTCAACGGAAGCGGAATAAACATACCCAATGCAAATGCAAGTGGAGAAATACCCAGCCAGTTTACCAGAACAGAAATAATAGCTCCAACACCAAGCAATACCCAGCTAACGCCTGTTCCCGACATTAAAGGTTCAATGATGGCAGCCATAGCATTTGCCTGAGGTGCTGTCATTGGATTTGGATGTCCGGTTGATTGAGTAAAGCCATATGCCTGATTCAGAATAAAAATAACTATGCCTACAGTTGCCGCAGAAACTAAAGTTCCCAGAAATTTGAATGATTGCTGTTTTACAGGTGTTGTTCCCAGCCAGTAACCTACTTTTAAGTCAGTAATGAAACCACCTGCCATAGAAAGCGCCGTACAAACGATACCTCCGATTATTAATGAACTGACCATTCCCTGCCATCCTTTTAAACCAACAGATACAAGAACTACTGAAGATAGAATAAGTGTCATCAAAGTCATTCCCGAAACAGGATTTGTCCCTACGATAGCAATGGCATTTGCAGCAACAGTTGTAAACAGGAATGAAATAATAAGTACTGTTATAAGAGCCACAATTGCCTGCACAAGTGTAATTTTAACTCCGAAGATTAGAAATAAGAAAACGGCAATAAGTGTAAAAAGTATCAGCAACATTACAAATGACATTTTCAGGTCTTTCTGTGTTCTTTCCACTTTAACTTCCGATTGATTTTTTGCTCCGATACCAAAAGCAAGTTTAAATGCACTGCCTATTACCCCTGATGATTTTATGATGCCGATTATTCCAGCCATAGCAATTGCACCTATTCCGATTGGGCGAACATAAGATTTAAATATCTGTTCTGCTGTTAATGCATCAAATGGATTTGCACCTCCGCCTATAGTTGCCGCAATATTTCCAACTTCGTTAATTAATGGAATTAACACAAGCCATGATAATAAAGAACCAACAGTAATGATTAGTGCATATCTTAATCCTATTAGGTAACCAAAACTGAAAATCAATGCGCTCACATTGAATTTAAAAACCATTTTTACTTTTGTGGCGAGTATTTCTCCTAAAGGTATTATACGTGTAGTAATTTCTTCACTCCAAAGTTTGAAAGCAGAAAAACAGAAGTCGAAAATACCGCCGATTAAACCGCTTACAATTAGTAATTTTGCTCCGCTTCCTCCTTTTTCACCCGTCATTAATATTTCTGTTGTGGCTGTTGCTTCAGGAAAAGGAAGCTTGCCGTGCATGTCTTTCACAAAATATTTGCGGAAAGGAATAAGAAATAATATCCCCAGAAAACCTCCCAATAAAGATGAGAAAAATATTTGCCAGAAATTTATTTCGATTTCAGGATATTTTGCCTGCAGGATATATAGCCCCGGAATGGTGAATACTGCACCCGCAACAATAACTCCCGAACATGCACCAATGGACTGAATGATTATATTCTGCCCGAGTGCATCTTTTCTTTTAGCTGCCGCAGAAGCTCCCACTGCAATAATTGAAATTGGTATAGCTGCTTCAAATACCTGACCTATCTTTAATCCGGAATAGGCAGCAGCAGCCGAAAATATAACTGCCATCAGCAAGCCCATTCCTACCGACCATGCAGTAATTTCGGGAAATATTGAACCCGAAGGCATAACAGGTTTATATTCTTCACCCGCATTAAGCTCTCTGTAGGCATTTTCAGGTAAACTTTTTGTTTCTGTAATTTGTTCCGACATAGATTTTTATTTTTAAATTTTGCGGCAAATTAAGAAATAATTTTAAATTAATGTGATTTTGGGATATAAATTATTTTATGGCGACTCTAATAAAGAAATCCGAAAAGCCAAAGAGGGATTTTATTATAAGTGCCTGTTAATATATCGTCAGAAACTACGAATGCATTTTTCTTATTCATTTGTGCAAAAATAACAATAATTGCTGAAATAAAACAGCAATATTATACATTTTTTTTACAGATAAACATATAAAATTATCATATTGTTTGAGTTACGGAATTTATAAAAATAAAAAAAGCTACCCGAGTTTTTCAGACAGCTTTTTCAGATAGTTGAAATTTCTTATTTTGTAATAATAAGCTTTTCCGTTTTAATTGGCACTTTGTTAACAACAACTTTATACAAATAAATTCCCGCGTCTAAATCTTTAACAGAAACAGTGGTTTTGCTATCAGTTAATTTATAGTTAGCCACTTTGTTGCCAAGCAATCCGTAGATTTCAAAATAGATATCATTTCCGGTGATATTTTCTGATTCAATGGTTATATTGTCATTTGTGGGATTGGGATAAATATTGAAAGCAACAGATTCTGTGTTTTCTGTAATACCTGATAAATGGGAACCTTTACAAGGATACCCCGTGCAAATAGGATAAAAATATGGAGACCCCGTACAACCATTAGCATCTGTAACAACAACATTAGGACAACCATTTGCATTTGGTGAATAAGTAGTTTGTGTAATAGCTCCATTTGACCATAGATAAGTATATGGGCTGCTTCCGTTAGAAGGGCTTGCAGTATAATTGCACCCATCGCATGTCGGAACACCTGATACAGATACTTCGGGTTTGGGATTTCTGAATATTGTCATTCCGGTTGATGCAGTGCAACCTTGAGCTGTTGTAACTGTTAAAGTATAATTAGTTGTTATGGTGGGACAAACATTTATTGAATAAGATACAGCTCCAGTGCTCCATTTATATGTGTAGTTACAAGTATAATTACCTGAACAAATAAAAGAAGAACAAAAAGCCGAAATATTTGAACAACTTCCTGCACATCTACCCGGTGAGTAGCTTCCCATCAGAGAAACACATGGTTTTGGACTTAATGTAATTGTAGTTACATTACTATTTGTATTTGAGTTAAAGCAAGCATTATTTGATACTGCATTTAGTGTAACATTAATTGGACCGCCACTTGTATTTGGACTAATGTTAAGATTCAATACCAAATTTGTACAAAATGTTTCATCAATTGTTCCATATAATCCGTTTGCAGGAATTACGCATTGTCCCGAAGAATTAAAATTTCCACCACTTGCAAAACTCAATCCTGTAGGCAAAGCAGCTACTTGTAAAGTAATAGGATTTGCATTATTTGTGTTTGAGCATATCTGATAATTTATACTAACAGTACCACCAGAACATGAATTTGGTGAAGTTACGGTTGATGTAATAGTTAATGGCTTTTCGCAATTAGAGCGAACATCTATGTCATCTATTAAGATAAAACCTGTTGCATGTTCTGCACCTGTAAACATAATATAATTTATGTCGCTTCCTGTATTATTAACATAAGTACGTGTAAATGCAATAAAATTTGGATTAGTAATACTGGGCCAAGAACCTGTTGCATCATTGGTTAACGTAACATTTGCCATACATGTATGTGTATATGCTGTGCATGCCCCACCACCTCCGGCGCAATCTGTATTATTTAATGTGTTTGGAACACAAGGAGGATTAAATGAGCCAAGTATTCGCAATATTATATTTCCATTTATTCCGCCATTATAATTTCTTGATGCTTTAAATTTGATAGTTGTTGTACATCCGGGTGCTATTGGTCTTATTAAATGATAAACTATACCTTCAAAATGAGAATAAGAAGAAATAGAACAATATTGATTGCCATTAAAGTTTTCAATACCAGGAGAATTACCTAAAGGGTCTGTAATTCTAAAATTGCTATATGGATCCATTGATGGGCTGGGCATTCCTACCAAAAAACCTGTAAAATCACCATTACAAACAAGATTGCATTGATTTGGGTTGCAATCAAATTGTGGTGGATTTACATAAATTACAATATAAGTAATATTTCCTCTTTTACTACCACTTGTGTTTACAGGAATATAACGCAAAATAGCGTTTCCCGCAAAACCTGTTGGGGGAGTGTATGTAAATGATATCCCTTGTGTTGCTGATAAATTAGTGTTATTGCCGGCTCCCGAAGTAATTATTTCCAAACACTCAAAACGTGCAGGTAATATGGTTCCATTATTATCATTGTTTAAAACATTGCTTATTGTAATAGGTACTTTGTAATTTGTAGAATAACCAAAATCATTAACTCCAGCAATTCTTTCACCGCAAGTTGTAAAAGTATGGTAAATTCCCAAACCTGAGCTTGTGGTACCATAAGTTCCGCTTGTCTGGTAATCCAATTCGCATAAAACATTTACTTCTTCTTGCACAGGACTTCTTCTTGCCGGATTTTCTCCCGCTGATATGTTGGGTTGCATAATATAATTCGGATTAGGCGTACAGTTTCTATCGAAATGACTTAATGAAGAACCGTCAGTGCATCCACCTGTTGCCAATACTGGCAAGTCTAATCCTCCAATTCCAACAAATCTTATATTCTGACAACCGCTTGATAAATCACCTGTATTCGCAATAAACGACTGAATATAACAATTATTTGTTGATAATAGCATTGATTGTGTTGGAGTATTTCTTCTCAAATGCATATCCCATCTTGAATAATAATTTTTTGGTGCAAACCAAGATGCACCTGTTGAAGTAATATAAGATCCAATACCAAGCATATGCATTGCTTCGTGCAATGTTATTGAATATAAATCAAATTGGGCTGCTACAGGATAAATAGATAAATTTGTATTGAAATTCCAATCTGTTCTGAAGTTTAACGTTAATATGCCATGATAAAATACCATACTAGGGTCGCCATATAATAATTGACCAAATTGTGCAAAAGCATCTGCTCCGCCAGTAATTGTTTTCCAAACAGCAGCATCTATTATTCCACTATTATCATTTAGTTGGGCAAGAAGTGATTGTCCTGAACCAATCGCCCATGAAGTTGGGTTATTTTGAGATAAAACTTGTATTTTAACTAAACTTGTTGCCACAGTTGGTCTAACTATTAATTGCGATAAATCGGTAAAAACTTGCCGCACTACATTTCTTCTTGCAGTTCCGCTACTTGCATCAAAAAAACCAATGTTTGGTAATTGGAGAGGGTCAACAAATGTCAGTTCAAAAAAACCTGCTGTAACGACAATGTCCGCTCTCGTTCTCTTAATAATAACATCTTCTACGTTATAGGTTTTTCCATACTGGTCAAATATTTTGGGTTTAATGATTTGACCTGTTTTGTCTGATACCTGTCCCTTTAAACTTAGGGATACCACCAGGAAGAATAAAATAATGCTTCCTGCAATTTTTAATTTTGTTTTCATTTTTTGTTTGCTGTTTTAATTTCCGCCTACTCTTTAAGCTTTTCGGCATCCGCTTTGATTTTTAAATTTCAAAGCACAAATATATATTGCACTAACTTCTTGTAAATGATGGTTTCTTAAACGGCTGAGGTAATTTGACGAACGGTTGAGGTAAATTGACGAACGGTAAAAATAAGTAAGAAATATTTAGATAAAAGAAAATTATATGTTAATTTTCCGGCAGATAAAATTATATTTTGTAATAATATTACATATCAAATTCAGCAAGTAATTTATTAAAGTCTTTTTTGCAGCGGCGTGACACATATATTTTTTTATTATCCGAGCAACATATTTCACCTGATTTAGCATTATATGTTTTAATGTAATTTATATTTAATATAGTTGACCTGTGCACTCGAAAAAATATTTTATCAATAAGCAATTCTTCGATTTCCTTGATATTTTTTGAGACCATAAGGTTCTCGCCACCTTTGAGTATAACTTTGGAATAACTTCCTTCGGCTTCAACACATATAATATCACTTTTCATTACATAATATTTGCCGTCAAACGTAGGGAAGGAGATTTTATCTTCTATATTTTCTTTAAGTTTTAGCAATCTATTTTCGAATTGTTCTCTGTTTTCGTTTTGTTTAAAATTATTAACATACTTGTTCAGAGAGGTAATAAATTCATTTGAATCTATTGGTTTCAATATGTAATCTATGGCATTTACTTTAAATGCTTTTATGGCAAATTCATCATAAGCCGTAATAAAAATCACATCGAAATTTCTTTCTGGTATGATTTCGAGCATCTTAAAACCGGTCATTTCCGGCATATTTACATCAAGGAATAAAAGGTCGGGATTTTGCCGTTGAATTTCTTTTATTGCTTCTTTAGCTGAGATGCATTCAGCTACCAATTGAATACTTGGGAAATATTCATTTAATAATTTTTTAATATTAACGTGAGCATGAATTTCATCATCTACAATCATGGCTTTTATTATTCTGTTTTTTTCGAGCATAAAAAATGAATTTTTATTATGGCAAATGTAAAAAAAATAAATTGTTTTTTTGAAATTTTTAGCTTGATTTATAATGAGTAACAAAATATTTTATTGCAAATCACGGGTGGGTTTTTTTGCGAAGAGATAATAACTTTTTTAAAAATTGAGAGTTACCCTTGTACCCAAAGGTTGGTTGTTTTCATCTTTTAAATCTGTTACTTCAATAAACATTTTGGTTTTAAGATACGAGTTTATTGTTTCTATTCTTTCGTTAGTAATTATTGTAGCCAGAGATTTATGTGTTTTTGTTTTTCCCTGATTTATTTCCATTGACTTTTCCCTTCCAATGCCGTTGTCTTCAACCGCGCAAATTAATTTCTCGTTGACTTTTGTAACTTTAATATTTATAAACCCTTTGTTTTGTTTATGCATCAATCCATGAATAATGGCATTTTCAACAATGGGTTGAATAAGCAAAGGAGGAATGTTTATTTGTGCCGCATCAATATCACTGTCAACTTCAATATTATATTTGATATCACCCTGAAACCTCAGCGATTCAAGTTCAATATATAATTCAATTGCTTCGAGCTCGCTTTTTAATGAAACTGTTTTTTGTCTTGAGCTATTCAGCACAATACGCATCAAAGTGGCAAATTTGCCGAGATACAAACCTGATGAAATTTTATCATTTCCCATGATAAAATGTTGTATTGAATTTAGTGTATTGAAAATAAAATGTGAATTCATCTGACGTGTGAGAGCATGCTGCTGATATATCAGCATGTTTTGTTTCAATAAACTTCTGCGCCTGTATTCCATAAATAAACCGGTAATTATTAACAACAGAACAGCAACAATAAATGTTCTGAACCACCATGTTTCCCAATAAGGAGGTTTAATAAGAAGAGTAACAGCAGCGGGAGTGCTGCTCCAAACGCCATCTTCGTTGCAGGCATAAACCCGAAAGCAATATTCTCCCGGTGGCAGAAAAGGATAATTTATATTTGTGGAATTTGTATAAATCCATGCTTTGTCAATTCCTTCCATTTTAAGTTTATAAAGTATCTTTCCGCTGTTGCGGTACGCTAATCCATTGAATGAAATATTTATGTAATTCTTCTTATAAGTGAGTTCAAATTTATTTTGAAGACAGGTGTCTTTATCGTTAATTTTAATTTTATTTATATACACCAAAGGTGCAATTGTATTGGGCTTAAGTTTAAAATAATTAAAGTATGTCACTCCTTTAGATGTTCCAACATAAACAACAGAATCTTTTACAGTAACATAATTAACATCGTCGGATATTAAACCGTTAAGCGTTGTAATTTGGAAAATTTTCGAACTCCTGTTATTTTTCGGATTTAATATAATTTTATTCAAACCTTTGTTTGTTGCTGCCCATAAAATTCCATTCGAATAACATAAAGATTTAATCTGAGCGCCTGTCAATCCATTATCGGCATCAATTTGTATTATTGAATCGCCTGAATATATTAAAATTCCTGCATCATTAGTAGCTAAAAATAATTTATTATTAATTGTGCAGATGTCATTCATGCGCAATTGCAGAAGTTTATTTTTATCGCCATAGTATTTGTATTCGATAAAAATTTTATTTGTAGCAGAATTTATTTTTTCAATTCCTTTCCAAAGACCGTTAATTGTGGCGAGCCATAAGTTGCCGCTTTCATCTTTTGTAATACCAAAAGTTTTTATACCGAAAATAAATTTTTCACTTGAAATAGCGGATTGATATACACATTTATTGTTAATAATTTTAGCTATACCCATACTTGTAGATAAATAATAGCTATTGTTTTTATCAGGATAAAAAGAATATATATCACTAAAACCATCATCTTTAAAATCACTGTGTATTTTTTCTATTTTGTTGTTTTTTAAATAAAATAGTTTTTTGTCAATTCCTATTAAAAGCCAATGATTTGAAAAATCGTATTTAATCGTAGGAACATAGGAATATTCACTAAGCTTAATTGCACTCGTATCTTTATTATCAATAATCATCAATTTACTTTCTTCTTCAGCAATGTAAATTTTATTTTTTTCATCAACTGCGAGCATAAATTTTTTATTATCATTGCCTTTTTGTTGAATAAAAATGTTTTTAAATTCAAGTGAAGGAACATAATAAACACCGTCGTTCAATGAAGTAAGCCAAAGCCCGTTTTCATTATCAAAGAGAACAGATGAAATGGAACTGTTTTTAAAAAAATGCAATGGCTTTGAATTCATATCTCCGTTTTTGTAGCAGTACAATCCATCCTGATAAACAGAGAGCCATGTATTATTTTCTCTGTCGCAGCTTAGCCATATAATTTTTGATTGAAAATCAATATTTTTAATCAATTTATAATTTTTTATAATATGCAAATTATTGCAAATTGTTAATAAAATTTGATTCTTTGGATTTTCTATACAAAAGTTTGATGAACATGAAGTTGGTATTTCCGGAAAATAAATTTCATGGTTATGTATTTTATATATATTCCCAATATTGAAAGCAATTTCAAAACCAGACTTAAAGAAAATTGGTAGATAATACGTTCCAAAATGTGAATGTTTGCTTTTATTAACATAACCTTTATTAGAAATTTCAATTAGTCCATGATAACGAACGCATATAGTTGAATTATCATAAGAATCGACCCGAAAGCCGAATTTGCAATGCAATGCCGAAGGCACATTTTTTTCATTAATATATTTGGAAATGGAATCATTAAAAGTGTATGCGTAAATTTTACCATTATCAAAATACGATAGTTTAAAAGAAACAGGAATAAACCAAATCCTGCCTTTGTAATCCTCATACAATTCTAACACAGCGTTATCAGGTAATCCTTCGCGAGTTGAAAAATTTTGAAATTTATTTCCGTCGTAACGACTAACGCCTGCAGATGTAGCAAACCATAAAAAGCCATTTTTATCCTGAATTACATGATATACCTCCGTAGAAGGCAGTCCATTTTCAATTGTGTATTTCCGGTATACCGGTTCTTGTGAAGATGCTTCTGTAAAGATAAATATAGTAAAGAGTATGCAAAAGAAAATTTTCTTGAATAAAAAATAATTGAAAGCAGTCATTAAAAAATATGTAAGTTTTATAAATTAATCTATAGCTAAAAATATTATTTCTTTTAACAGGCAAATATATAAAATTATCATATTGTTTGAGTTGCAATATTTATAGAAATAAAAAAAGCTGCCCGAGTTTTTCAGACAGCTTTTCAGTTAGTTTATGTTTTTTATCAAAAAACAGAACTTTGTTTTATTCGGTTTTTATAATTCTCATTTTATAAAACGAACGCCAAACAAAGTATAATGCTATAATTAAAAATACAATTCCTACATACGGAGCAACTGGTCTGAAATTAGGAGAAATAGCTATTTCCATTGCAAGTAAACCAAATAAAGTTGTAAATTTAATAATAGGATTTAAAGCAACCGATGAAGTATCTTTAAATGGGTCGCCCACTGTATCGCCTATTACAGTTGCGTCATGTAATGCCGTACCTTTTTCTTTTAAATCAACTTCAACAACTTTTTTAGCATTATCCCAGCAGCCACCGGCATTTGCCATAAATATTGCCTGGAACAAACCAAATACAGCAATTGAAATCAGATAGCTCACAAAGAATGAAGCAGCAGCAAATGCAATTTTTGGTTCGGGATTATCAGCTTCATATCCTGATATAAATGCAAATGCTAAAGCAAAAGAAAAAATTGCAGGAAATATATTCCACATTCCATTTTGAGCATATTGAGTACAAATTTTTACAACTTCTTTTGATTTTTCTGTAGAAGCTTTTTTATCAGCATCTGCATCAAGATTTATATTTTTCTTGATGTATTCAACTGCACGATAAGCACCGGTTGTTACTGCCTGTATTGATGCACCGGTAAACCAGTAAATAACAGCACCGCCACAAAGAAAACCAAGTATTGTCCATGGATTTAAAACATTAAGAATAGTTTCGGGTTCAATGCCAAGAACATTTTTAATAACGAGAATCAGAGAAAAAATCATCGTTGTTGCACCAACCACAGCAGTTCCTATTAATACTGGTTTTGCAGTTGCTTTAAAAGTATTTCCTGCACCATCGTTTGCTTCAAGAAAATGTTTTGCTTTTTCAAAATCGGGTTTAAAACCAAACTCTTTTTCTATTTCCTGCGATGCATTTGGATTTTGTTCGATTAATGAAAGTTCATAAACCGATTGAGCATTGTCGGTAACAGGACCATAGCTGTCAACCGCAATAGTAACAGGACCCATGCCGAGCAAACCGAATGCAACCAAGCCGAATGCAAAGATTGAAGGATATATCATGTATTGGTCTAAACCGAAAGTACTTGCAAAATAAGCTACAAACATTAACAAGAAAAACACCATGCCCTGCCAGAAAGCGCTGAAATTGCCTGCAACCAAACCCGATAATATCGTAAGTGATGCACCGCCTTCTCTTGATGCAGTTACAACTTCATTAACATGAGCTGATTTTGGACTTGTGAATATTTTTGTGAACTCAGGAATAAGAGCTCCGCCAATTGTACCACAACTTATAATTGTTGAAAGAACGAGCCATAGATTTCCGTCCTGCGCACCTATTGATGTATCGGGACCAATTAAAAAATAGCTTGCAATAAATGTAACTATGATTGACATTATTGAAGTTATCCAAACCAGATTTGTAAGAGGTTTTTCAAAGTCAATATCATCTTTATTGCTGTATCTTGCTTTGCTCAAAAATCCATTGAGCCAGAAAGAAACAATGGAAGTAATAATCATAAGAATACGCATTACAAATATCCAAGTGAGAAGTTCTTTCTGAAATTCAATACCTGTAATTGCAAGAACAATAAAAGAAATAAGAGCAACACCTGTAACACCATAAGTTTCGAAACCGTCAGCAGTAGGTCCAACGCTGTCGCCTGCATTATCACCTGTGCAATCTGCAATAACACCGGGATTACGAGGGTCGTCTTCACCAATTTTAAAAACAACTTTCATTAAATCTGAACCTATGTCGGCAATTTTTGTGAAAATACCACCGGCAATTCTTAATGCACTTGCTCCAAGAGATTCACCTATTGCAAAACCAATAAAGCTCGCTCCTGCAAGTTCTCGTGGTACAAACAATAAAATAATAAGCATCATTATTAATTCTACACATATAAGCATTACACCAATGCTCATACCTGAGTTTAAAGGAATAGTAAGCAGTTTTAAAGGTTTTCTTTCAAGAGAAGCAAAAGCCATTCGGCTGTTGGCAAGAGTATTCATTCTTATTCCGAACCATGCCACGCCATAAGAACCAAGAATGCCGATAACTGTCCAGCCGAGAATTAAAAGTACTCCTCCAACTCCTTTTTCTTGTAGAAAACCAAAATAAAAACTAATACATACCGCTATAAATATAAAAAGATAAATTAAAAATTTTCCTTGCTGCAGTAAATATGTTTTACATGTTTCAAAAATAGTATTTGAAACATCAAGCATTGATTGATGTGCTCTGAGTTTTTTTACCCTTAAAAATTGATACAACCCGAATGCTAATCCCAGAAAACATATAATGAACCCGAACATCAACAATGTGTTTTGGTCGGGATTCAGTTCCGGAATTTTTAAATCGGCATCACTGGCAAAACATAAAACTGGACTAAACAAGCTAATTATAAAACTTGTAAACAAAATTTTCTTTTTCATAATTTTAAGATTTAGTTTTTAATAAAAGCTCAAAATTATAAAACAACTTTTAAAAAACAATTAAATATTTAATAACAATTGTAATTCAGCAAGTTTAAAATTAATGTGAGTTGCAGACTAAAACAATGGGGTTGTCATGTTGCAAAACAAATTTTACCGAGTCGCGAAGACTCAAAGGTTCAAAAATAAATATTTTATCTTTGCGTTTGCGCCTTAACGGTATATATGATACTTTTGAGGTCGTATGTTTGCATCCTCCACTTTGGTGTTATTTTGTGTTTTTGTGATTTGGTGGCTGTTTTTTTACTAAAACACACAAATCTACAGAAATAATTAGGTTTTAATACTTTTACATGCTGTATTAATTTGAGAATAAATTAACTGGGTTCCGAACACGCGTTATACATACATATTTTTTTTAAAAATTCATTGAAATTTTCTTAAATTTGCGAAATTTGGATAAAGAAAATAAAATTCAAAATAAATAAATGGATAAGATTAAGCTTGATATAATAGGAATATCATACAGTCAGACACAAACCGGAGCGTATGCTCTTATTCTCGGTGAAGCCGAAGGCAAAAGAAGATTGCCGATAATAATTGGGGGATTTGAAGCACAGGCAATTGCTATTGAACTTGAAAAAATGAAACCCACACGACCTTTGACACATGACTTATTTAAAAGCTTTTCAACTGAATTTAATATCAATATTACCGAAGTTGTTATATACAAATTTATTAACGGTATTTTTTACTCCAAACTTATTTGTGAAAGCCCCGATAAAATAACTGAATTAGATTCACGCACTTCCGATGCTGTTGCTATTGCCGTTAGATTCAATTGCCCGATTTATACATTTGAAAACATACTCGAAGCAACAGGAATTATTTTGGATGAAACAACTGAACAGGAAGAAAAATCAGCAGAAAAAGCTGAAATAAAAGAAATAAAAGAGACAGTACCCGAAAAAGAAAAGGAAAAGGAAAAACCCAGTGAATTTGCATCATATACTGTTAAAGAACTTGATGAAATGCTGATGTCTGCTATTGATGAGGAACTATATGAAAAGGCATCAAGAATAAGAGATGAAATAAATAAAAGAAAAGAAAGAAAAAAGAAGAAATAGAAAAGTTTGTTGTTTGTAGTTAGAAATGTTTAATAATAAACTTTGAAGTTTTGAGGTTGACTGATAAAAAATAGATTTATGGTTTAAAACAAAACAAACCACAAACAACGAACTCTTAAAATTAATTCCAAACAAATCCATTTCATGAGGCAATATCTTGATGCATTAAAACACGTTCTTGACAACGGAGTAAAAAAAGAAGACCGCACCGGAACAGGTACATATAGTGTTTTCGGCTATCAGATGAGATTTGCTCTTCAGAATGGATTTCCACTGCTTACTACAAAAAAACTTCATCTGAAATCAATAATTCACGAATTACTTTGGTTTTTAAAAGGTGATACAAACATTAAATATTTGAATGTTCATAATGTTTCGATATGGAATGAGTGGGCTGATGAAAAAGGCGAATTAGGTCCCGTATATGGACATCAGTGGCGTTCATGGGATACTCCAGATGGAAGTATTGACCAGATTTCACGGATTATAAAACAAATAAAAAATAATCCCGATTCGAGAAGAATTATTGTGAGTGCATGGAATGTCGGGCAAATTGAGAAGATGGCTTTACCTCCATGTCATGTACTTTTTCAGTTTTATGTTGCAAACAATAAACTTTCATGCCAGCTATATCAAAGAAGTGCAGATTTATTTATCGGCGTGCCTTTTAATATTGCTTCGTATTCGCTACTCACAATGATGATTGCTCAGGCATGTAATCTTGAATACGGGGAGTATATACACACATTAGGCGATATGCACTTATATGCAAATCACGTAGAACAATCGAAACTTCAGTTGACACGTACTCCCAAAAAATTACCATTAATGAACATCAATCCTGAAATAAAAGATATTTTTTCTTTTAAATTTGAGGATTTTACTCTAGAAAATTACGACCCGCATCCACATATTAAAGCTGATATTGCAGTATAAATCCAATATTATTATTTATTTAAAAAATCAAAAAAAATGGAAAATCAAAATTTAAATCCCGAAATTCAGCCGAAATACGCAGGTTTCTGGCTGAGGTTTGTTGCAATTATTATTGACGGCTTGATAATTGGAGTGGTGAAATTGATTTTAATCGGTCCTTTTATAGCCATGATAGGTATTACTTCTGTATGTTCTTTGTCATGCATGAAACAAGGATGCTACTCCTCTCAATGTGAAATTGCCAACTTATTAGGACCAATTATTGGTGCTGCATTGATTGCAAATTTTATTACTTTGGTAGTAGGATGGTTGTATTTTGCATTCATGGAATCATCTGCACAACAAGGAACTCTTGGCAAGATGGCTCTGAACATAAAAGTTACTAATCTCAATGGTGAAAGAATAAATTTCGGACAGGCAACAGGTCGTTATTTTGGAAAAATTGTTTCGGGTTTGATTTTATGTATTGGTTATATTATGGCTGGACTTACCGAGAAAAAACAAGCACTTCACGATATTATGGCAAATTGTCTTGTTGTTAAAAAATAAATATTGCTGATTTGGTGTAATAATACATAGTTTTAACCTTTGTGAACTTTGTGTAATCCTTTGTGTTCTTTGTGGTAAAAAAATATAACCACAAAGTCCACAGAGAAAATTTCACAAAGAACACAAAGGATTATACTTGATTAAAATACTAAAAACAAAATAACTTAAAAATTATTTTTATGAAAAAACTTATTTTATCTGCACTAACTTTTGCAATGTTTTCTTTTTTTATCAACTGCAAAAATTGTAAAAAACCCAATGAACAATCGGAAATATCAAAAAATATGGAAAACAAAATAAAAGAGCTTATAACGGTTAAACTTACAACTGACCTTACAAAGCTCACATCAAAAGAAAAGCAAATGCTTCCGATTCTTATTGAGATTTCAAAAATCATGGATGATATTTTCTGGGTTGAAACTTTAGGTGATAAAGAAAAATTCTTCAATGGCATATCCGACAGTTTGACAAAAAAGTTTGCAGAAATAAATTATGGTCCATGGGAACGACTTGATGGTGACAAACCATTCGTTTCTTCTTTTGGCAAAAAACCACTCGGAGCAAATTTTTATCCAACCGATATGACAAAAGAAGAATTTGAAAAACTTAAAGATAAAAATAAAACAAGCCAGTACACATTGCTGAAACGAAATGATGACAAGTCATTGAAAGTAGTTTGGTATCACGAAGCATTCAAGGAAAAAATCGAAAAGGCAGCATCTTTACTTAAAGAAGCAACAAAACTTGCAGAAGATGAAGGATTTAAAAAATATTTGAATATGCGCGCTGAAGCATTGCTCACAGATAACTATCAGCCAAGCGATATGGCATGGCTCGATATGAAAAACAATATGATTGATTTTGTTGTTGGACCAATTGAAACTTACGAGGATGGAATATTCGGCTATAAGGCATCACATGAAGCTATGATTTTAATTAAAGATAAAGATTGGAGTAAAAAACTTGATAAGTATATTGCAACACTACCTGAACTTCAGAAACAACTTCCTGTTGATGAAAAATATAAAGCCGAAAAACCGGGTACAAATTCCGATTTGAATGCTTATGATGTTATATATTATGCGGGAAATGCTAATTCCGGTGGAAAAACAATTGCAATTAATTTACCTAACGATGAACAGGTTCAATTGAAAAAGGGCTCAAGAAGATTACAGTTGAAAAATACAATGAAAGCAAAATTTGACAATATACTTGTTCCTATTTCCGGTGTCTTGATTGATGAATCACAAAAAAAATACATCAAGTTCGATGCTTTTTTTAATAATGTTATGTTTCATGAAGTTGCTCATGGCATCGGAATTAAACAAACGATTAACGGAAAAGGCAGCGTGAGAGAAGCAATGCAGAATACTGCATCGGCATTTGAAGAAGGTAAAGCTGATATTCTTGGATTATTTATTGTAACAAAACTTATTGAAAAAGGAATTGTTACAGATTGTACTACCGAAGAAAATTATGTAACTTTCATGGCAGGACTAATCCGTTCGGTTCGCTTTGGAGCTTCTGATGCTCACGGAAAAGCAAACATGATGTGCTTTAATTATTTTGAAAACATGGGTGCTTTCAAACGAAGCGGCAACGGAACTTATAAAGTTGATTTTGAAAAAATGAAACTTGCAATGAATTCATGGTCAAAGGAAATTCTGGAAATTCAAGGTAATGGTTATAAAGAAAAAGCATTGAAATATTTGAATGAAAGCGGAATAATAAAACCCGAACTGCAGAAAGACATTGAACGACTTAAAAATGCTAACATTCCTAAAGATATTGTTTTTGAACAGGGAAAGGAAGTTTTGGGATTGTAAAGTTTATTGTTTAATTGTTGAATTGTTATAAGAAATATCAACAATTTAACAATTAAGCAATGTGACTTTTTTATATGAAAGATAAAAAAGCATTTGATTTTTTAAAAGAGAGCATAATAAATGATTAAACCGAAAATATTCTTAATACTATTTTGTTTTCCCTTATTGATTTATTCACAAAATTTTAAAGGTGGAATACTTGCAGGGTTAAGTGCAAGCCAGATTTCAGGCGACAAGTTATATGGTTTTAATAAAGCGTCTCCAATAATCGGTGGGTTTACTAAATTAAAGTTTGATGAAAATAATTCTTTAGAGTTCGATTTGTATTATATTGGTAAAGGCAGCCACAAAACAATTGATACGATTAGTTTTGAGTTTTACACATTAAAACTAAGATATGTTGAAGCATTATTTTTATATCGTTATCATATAAAATACTTTTTTATTGAAGGTGGAATTTCTTTTGCAGTATTAGCATATTCAAGTGAGGAGTTTGAATACGGAAAATATAAACCGGGAGTTGACCGACCTGCATTTAATAAATTTGATTACAGCTATCATGTGGGTTTAGGTTATCCTGTAAGTAAAAAATTAATTTTTTCGGCAAGATTCTCAAGGTCAATAGCTCCTGTCCGCGGACAAGATTTGAGTCAAAGTCAAGCAAGGTTAGATCGTTTACAATTTAATTCCGTTACATCTTTTACTTTGAGTTATCAGTTTGGAAAATAGAAATAAGTTTCAAACCATTAATTTTTCAATCTTTTAATCTTTTTATTCTATAACATAAACAAGCATGTATTCATCAACAGCTTCGTAAAATATTTTGTATTTATTTTTCAAATTATTTAATTTGATATACCCTGTTATTTCTCCTTTTGATTTATATTCGAATGTTTCAACAAAAAAATTTTCGGCAAAAATAATGTTTCCTTTTCCATATAATTTAAAAAGTGATTCCTTTGCTCCCCAACAAACATAGAGTTTTTCGGAAATATTTTTATTTCCAATATTTTTTAATTCCTCTTCACATAAAAATTTCTCTTTTAACTTTTCAATTTTATGCTGCATCTTTTCAATGTCAATTCCCACATGATTATTTTTACTTATTATTACAGCAGCTTTTTTGTGTGAATGCGAAATGGAAATATTGTATTTTTTATTTTTTGTAAACGGTTTGTCATTTGGAGCATAAATAATTTCAATGTTTTCCTCCGGAAGTAATTCTTTTATAATAGCTCTTGCACTTAGCCAATGTAATTTTCGTAAATCATGTTTGAAAGAATTGTAAATTTCTTTTTCGTAAGAGGTTAAATTAATTTTCAATAACAATTCATCAATGTTTTCCTGAATATCCCAAACACCGATATAAGTATAATTGTCAATATTTTTTTTAAGCAAAATACCCATCAGATATTATTAAAATTAATATTTCAAGAAATGCTATAAATACTTTTCTCTGCGTCTTTGCGAGAAAATAAAATATTATTTAGAATTTTCGCAATAATTATCTAAATTTGCAATTCAATTCACAAAAATATAAAAATATATGGAAACAACTGCGACAGACACACAAATGAAATACAAAGTGAGAGACATATCACTTGCCGATTTTGGCAGAAAAGAAATTGATATTGCCGAAAAAGAAATGCCCGGCTTAATGTCACTCCGAAAAAAATATTCTGCTTCAAAACCTTTGAAAGATGCCAGAGTTTCGGGTTCATTACACATGACAATTCAAACTGCTGTTTTGATTGAAACCCTTGTTGAACTTGGAGCTGATGTAAGGTGGGCAAGCTGTAATATATTTTCGACACAAGACCATGCTGCTGCCGCAATTGCTAAAACCGGAGTTCCTGTGTTTGCGTGGAAAGGCGAAACTCTTGAAGAATACTGGTGGTGCACAAATCAGGCATTATCATTTCCCGGCGGCAAAGGACCAAATTTAATTGTTGACGACGGCGGTGATGCAACAATGCTTATTCATATCGGCTATCAGGCAGAAAATGATGCAAAAGTTCTTGACAGAAAAGCCGGAAGCACCGAAGAAGCTGTGATTTTGCAAACGCTGAAAACTATTTTAAAAGAAGACAACCAGAAATGGCATCGTGCAGTTGCCGAATTAAAAGGTGTTTCCGAAGAAACAACAACAGGCGTTCATCGTTTGTATCAAATGCTCGAAAAAGGCGAACTTCTTGTTCCGGCAATAAACGTTAATGATTCCGTTACAAAATCAAAATTTGATAATTTATATGGATGCAGGGAATCATTGGCTGATGGAATAAAGCGAGCTACTGATGTGATGCTCGCAGGAAAAGTTATTGTTGTTTGCGGATACGGCGATGTTGGCAAAGGTTGCTCGCGTTCAATGAAAAGTTATGGCGCAAGAGTTATTGTTACCGAAATTGACCCCATTTGTGCATTGCAGGCAGCAATGGAGGGCTTTGAAGTTACTACAATTGAAGATGCTTTAGCAGAAGGTGATATTTATGTTACAACTACAGGAAATAAGGATGTTATTACAATTGACCATATAGTAAAAATGAAAGACCAGGCAATAGTTTGTAATATCGGACATTTCGATAATGAAATACAGGTTGAAAAATTATTTAATTATCCCGAAATAAAACATTTAAACATCAAACCGCAGGTTGACAAATATATATTTCCCGATGGACATGCAATTTTCTTGCTTGCTGAGGGACGTCTTGTAAATCTTGGCTGTGCAACAGGTCATCCTTCATTTGTAATGAGCAATTCTTTCACAAATCAAACTATTGCCCAACTCGATTTGTGGAAAAATAAATACAAAATCGGAGTTTATAGATTACCTAAAGAGCTTGATGAGGAAGTTGCACGACTGCATCTCGAAAGAATAGGCGTAAAACTCACTAAACTTACAAAAGAACAAGCCGATTATATTGGAGTAAATCCCGATGGTCCTTATAAAGCTGAACATTACAGATACTAATTAGAGTTTGTATGTTTTAGCATAAAATTAATATGAAAAACATTAATAAGTGGGAACCCCAAAGATTCAGATTGGATAAAAAAGGAAAAATTATTGGTCCGTACATTGATAAAATAATTGGTTATGCTTACAAAAATGCCATTGAAAATTTCGCTAAAGGAAAATTAACAGATTTAGGTTGTGATATTGTTCCTTATTATCATTTTTATAAAAATTTAGTAACTGAAAATATTTGCATAGATATTAGAAATGATAAAAACGAAATTTCATTTTTGGATTTTGAAGCCGATTTGAATGAACCTTTGAATCTTGAAAGTAATTCTTTTGATACAATTTTATGCAGCGATGTTATTGAACATATTCGCAAGCCTTATGATTTATTTTCAGAAATAACAAGGGTTTTAAAACCAGATGGACATTTAATTATAGGTGTTCCGTTTCTTTATTGTGTTCACGACAGTCCGCACGATTATCACAGATACACTCATTTTATGCTCAGGGAATTTTGCAGAATAAATAATCTTGAAGTAATAAAACTTGAAGCTTATGGCGGGATACCTGAAATATTATTTGATTTAACTTATAAAGCCGTTAATTATTACAACTTTCCCATGAAAAAAATAATTTGTAATATTCTTGAAGGTACAGGAAAACTTTTTTATAAAATAAAACCGGTAAGAAAATTTTCGGATTTATCTAAGCCCATATTTCCCATGGGATACATACTTGTTGCTAAAAAAATCTAATAAATTTTTAGGTTAAAATTTATATACTTCAAGAGTTTGTCTAGAAATATTTTCCCACGAAAGTTTATTGTTTACAGTACTGATTGCGTTTTTACTCATTGCTTCATACAAATTATTATTGTTTATTAATTCAATTATTTTTTCTGCAATAGCTGTTTCGTTTTCCGTTTCAACAATATAACCATTGATGCCATTCTCAATAACTTCGGGTAATGAACCAACATTAGTTGCTATAACAGGCACCCCATAAGCCAGTGCAATTGCAGCAACTCCACTTTGCGTTGCTTCAATATAAGGTAAAACACAAATGGAACACTGATTAAAAAGTTCGTCAGTTTCTTCATTGGAAATACGATAATTTTTTATTATAAAATTATTTTTATTTAAAATCATTTTTTCATATTTTTCAAAATCTTCGCCCTTTCCGGCAATAACAAATTTAACATCGGGTATTTCTTTTGAAACAATAGGTTCGGCTTTTATAAAATATTCCAAGCCTTTGTATTTCCATATTCTTCCAAAAAAAATAATATGTTTTTTTTCTTTCTTAACTGTTTTTTTATTCCACTTTTTAAATAAACCTAAATGTCCGTGAGGAATAACAAATATTTTATCTGCTTTAATTTTTCTATATAAAATCATTTCTTTTTTCAGCACCTCGCCATGAACGATATATTTAGAACAAAATATTTTATTAAAAAATTCAGAAACCAACGCCCTTTTAACAATCATGTCGCCAATGTGGGGCTTAGGGTCGTGAACTGTATTGACAATTCTATATTTTAAAAGAAAAGGGTATGCTAAATAAAACCAGTGATGACCATAATGCTGAATGTGAATAGTTTCAGAATTGTGTTTATTTATTTTTTTTACAATATCAAAAATCATTTTTGAATTATCACGAATGCTTTTGTAATCAACCAATTCAAAAGGTTCAAAAATTACTTTAGGTGATATAGATTTTAGATGAATATCATCAATTCTGTTGGAAGGAAGCATCAATACAACATCAGCATGCTCCGACATTGCATTTGCAAGTTCAATCATGTATTCATAAAAACCGGTAGAAAATAAAAGGACTTTCATCGTTTCTTTTGATTTATTATACTCTGTCAGGTTAGGTCTTGTTTATTCTGCTTTCACTAAAAAATAATTCTTTTTTCCTTTTTGAACTAAAATATATTTTCCGTTTAACAATAAATCATTTTTTATGATTTGCGATTCTGTTACTTTTTCTTTGTTGAGCATAACTCCATTATCTTTCAATGTTCTTCGTGCTTCGCTTTTTGAAGGAAAAATATTTGTTATTTCGGTAAGAAAATCCACAATGTTTAAATCTTCTGAAAGCTTGTCTTTACTGATATTGCACTGCGGCACTCCTTCAAAAACCGAAAGAAAAGTTTTTTCATCAAGTTTTTTTAACGACTCTGTGGTTCCTTTGCCGAACAATATTTCCGAAGCTTCAACTGCCGATTTATAATCATTTTCAGAATGAACTCTAATGGTTACGTCTTTTGCCAATGCTTTTTGTAAAACCCGCAAATGCGGAGTTTTGAGATGTTCTGCTTCGAAATTTTCAACTTCTTCTTTTGAATGAAGTGTGAATATTTTTATAAATTTTACAGCATCTTCATCGGAAACGTTCAGCCAAAATTGGTAAAACTTATATGGTGAAGTTAAGTTTGAATCGAGCCATACACTGCCTTCTTCGGTTTTTCCGAATTTTCCACCGTCTGACTTCGTTATTAAAGGAGAAGTAAGGGCAAATGCATTGCCGCCAATTTTTCTTCTTATAAGTTCAGTTCCGGTAACAATATTTCCCCATTGGTCGGAACCGCCCATTTGCAGTTTGCAGTTTTTTGTTTCATATAAATGTAAATAATCATATCCCTGAAGCATCTGATAAGCAAATTCGGTGTACGAAATTCCTGTTTCAAGTCGTTTTTTTACCGAATCTTTTGCAAGCATATAATTTATAGTTATGTGTTTGCCAATGTCTCTCAGAAAATCTATTAAATTAAGTTTACTCAGCCAGTCATAGTTATTAATGATTTCGGCGGCATTGGAAGCATTTCCAAAATCAAGAATTTTTTCAAATTGTTTTTTTATACATTCCTGATTATGTTTAATAGTTTCCAAATCAAGCAGATTTCTTTCAGCCGATTTTCCGGAAGGGTCGCCAATCATTCCTGTTCCTCCACCAATAACTATTATTGGTTTATGTCCCGATAACTGAAAAAATTTCAGAAGCATTATTGATGAAAGATTTCCTATATGCATTGAAGTTGCTGTTGGGTCAAAACCCGTGTAAGCAACCGTCATCTCTTTATTAAGTTGTTCTTCCGTTCCGGGCATAACATCGTGAATCATGCCTCGCCATTTGAGTTCTTCTATGAAGTTCATATTGATTTTATTTGTTAATTAATGCTTGCAAAGATAATGGAAAAAACCAAAATATATTCCTTTTTTAAATTACGCTTTTTACGTTATGTAATTTGCGTAATTTCTAAATCCCTCTGATATCAGTTTCTTTCGAGCCATTTGAATTTAGAAACATTGATAAATGCAAAAAGGGTTTATCTTTTAAAAGATTTTCCGTAATTTTGCAAATGTTTTATTCTATAACTTTATTTTTTAAAAATGAAAATTACAGAAATTATAAGTAAAAGAATTCTTGTGCTTGATGGAGCAATGGGAACTCTTATTCAAAAAGAAAAACTTAATGAAAAAGATTTTCGTGGAGAACAGTTTGCAAATCATACGAAAGATTTAAAAGGAAATAATGATATATTGTCCTTAACAAAACCTGAAGTTATTGAAAATATCCACAGGCAATATTTTGAAGCAGGTGCCGATATTG
Source organism: Bacteroidales bacterium (assembly GCA_041671145.1). Lineage (NCBI taxonomy): Bacteria > Pseudomonadati > Bacteroidota > Bacteroidia > Bacteroidales > Bacteroidales bacterium. The sequence goes on from JBAZBZ010000001.1 coordinate 121,078, forward strand.
TTTCTACAAATAGTTTTAATGCAAACAAAATTTCTCAGTCAGATTATGGTTTAGAAAAAATTTGCTATGAATTATGCTTTGCAGCTGCAAAAATAGCAAGAAAAGTTGCAGATGAATTTACAAAAAAGAATCCGAATAAACCACGCTTTGTTGCCGGTTCTATTGGTCCTACAAACAGAACTGCTTCAATGTCGCCTGATGTGAACGACCCTGGTTTTAGAAATATTTCTTTCGATGAGCTGGTTGAAGCATATACTGAGCAAATAAAAGGATTGATTGACGGTGGAGTTGACGTTTTATTATTCGAAACTGTATTTGATACTCTAAATTGTAAAGCAGCATTGTTTGCCGCAAACGAATATTTTGATAAAATCGGGAAAAAGATTCCGCTGATGGTTTCATGCACTATTGAAAAAAGTGGTAGAAATTTATCGGGACAAACTCTTGAGGCATTTTACAATTCCGTTGAACAAGCCGATTTGCTTAGCATAGGTATGAACTGTGCTTTGGGAGCAGAACAAATTCGTCCGTATTTACAGCAATTATCAAAAATCGCAAATTGCTGTGTGAGTGCACATCCGAATGCAGGTTTGCCAAATCAATTCGGAGCTTACGATGAAACTCCCGAAAAATTCACGAAAGTAATTGAAGAATTTTTTAAAGATGGTTTGGTGAATATAATTGGTGGTTGCTGCGGTACAACTCCTGAACATATCAGAAAAATTTCTGATGTTGCTTCAAAATATTCGCCACGTAAAATCCCTGTTATTACTGCCTTACCCCGATTCAGTGGACTTGAGCCGTTAACAATTTTCCCGAAAAGCAATCTTGTTTATGTTGGAGAAAGAACAAATGTTGCGGGGTCAGCAAATTTTAAAAAACTTATTGCTGAAAATAAATATGAAGATGCTTTAAAAATTGCACGGCAGCAAGTTGAAAATGGTGCTTTAATCATTGATGTAAATATGGATGATGCAATGATTGATTCCGAAAAGGCTATGGTTAAGTTTTTGAATTTGGTTGCTTCCGAGCCGGAAATTGCGAAAGTGCCTGTAATGCTCGATTCTTCAAAATGGTCAGTAATTGAAAGTGCATTGAAATGCTTGCAAGGGAAAGGAATTGTTAACTCCATAAGTTTGAAAGATGGTGTTGAAAAATTCAAAGAGAGAGCATTGAAAATAAAAAGATACGGTGCAGCAATTATTGTAATGGCATTTGATGAAAAAGGACAAGCCGATACTTTTGAAAGAAGAATTGAAGTTTGCAAACGTACATATAAAATTTTAACTCAGGAAGTAGGCATTCTGCCTCAGAATATAATTTTCGACCCGAACGTATTAGCTGTTGCCACTGGAATTGAGCTGCATAATTCTTATGCTCTTGATTTTATTAAAACAGTGAAATGGATTAAGGAAAATCTTCCAGGAACTTCTGTTAGTGGAGGCATCAGTAATCTTTCATTTTCTTTCAGAGGAAATAATGAAATACGTGAAACTTTACATGCTGCTTTTTTATATCATGCGGTTAATGCAGGATTGGATATGGCAATTGTGAATGCAGGAATGGTAAAGCCATACTCTGATATTCCCGAAGATTTGCTCGAAGCAGTTGAAGATGTTTTGTTGTTCAGAAAAGAAAATGCAACAGAAAAACTTGTTGAATTTGCAGAAAAAATAAAGAATACCGATAAAACAAAAACTAAAGAAGAAGAAAGCTGGAGAAAAGAACCGCTGGAAAAAAGAATTGCTCATTCGTTAATAAAAGGAATTACCGATTTTATTGAAGAAGATATGAATGAAGCATTGCAAAAATTTGATAGTCCGGTTAGAATTATAGAAGAACCACTGATGAACGCAATGAATAATGTCGGGGATATGTTTGGTGCCGGAAAAATGTTTTTACCGCAAGTAGTTAAAAGTGCAAGAGTGATGAAAGCAGCGGTAAGCATTCTTCAACCATACATTGAAAAAGAAAAAAAAGCAGCAGGAACGCGCGGAAAAATCCTTCTTGCAACCGTAAAAGGAGATGTTCATGATATAGGAAAAAATATTGTGGGTGTTGTTCTCGGATGCAACAATTTCGAGGTTATTGATTTGGGCGTTATGGTTCCGTATGAAAAAATTATTGAAGAAGCAAAAAAGCATAATGTTGATATTATCGGTTTAAGTGGACTTATAACTCCTTCGCTTGAAGAAATGATTTTTGTAGCAAAAGAACTCGAGAGAGAAGAAATGAAAATTCCATTACTGATTAGTGGAGCTACCACATCCACAGTTCACACAGCAGTTAAGATTGCTCCTAATTACAGCGGACCAGTTATTCATGTTCTTGATGCTTCGAAATGTGTATCCGTTTGCAATAATCTGTTAAATAAAGAAACCAGAAATAAATATATTTCAGATATAAAAAATGAATATGAAAAATTAAAAGCTCAATATTCAGCAAAGCAAAAAAGTAAAACATATATTTCGCTTGCCGGTGCACGTAAAAATAAGTTGCAGACAAATTGGGATAAAATAAAAATTACAAAACCATCCTTTCTGGGAACAAAAGTTTTTAAGAATTTTTCTGTTTCTGAAATTGCTGAATATATTGATTGGACACAGTTTTTTATTCAATGGAAAATAAAGGGAAAATATCCCGAAATATTTGAAGATAAAAAAGTTGGTATTGAAGCGAAAAAACTTTTCACCGGTGCACAAAAATTCCTGAAAGAAATAAGTGATAAAAATTTATTGCGGGCAAATGCCGTAATTGGTTTGTATCCTGCAAATGCAAATGCTCAAGATGATATTGAAATTTATAGTTTTGAAACAAAAGAAAAAAACTTTTTAGAAAAAAGAAATGAAGTCATATCTGTAATTCATAATTTAAGACAACAAGCAGAAAAAGAATCGGGGAAAAGTAATTTGTCTTTAAGTGATTTTATAGCACCGAAAGAAAACGGAATTTCTGATTACATCGGTTTATTTGCAGTTACCTGCGGATTGAATATTGAAGAAGCAATAAAAATTTATGAAATCAGAAAAGATGATTATACAATTCTCATGCTCAAAACCCTTGCAAATCGTCTTGTTGAAGCATTCGCCGAACTCATGCACGAAAAAGTAAGAAAAACTTTCTGGGGATATTCGGAAAATGAAAAACTTTTGCCTGAAAAATTATTTAAAAAAGAATATAATGGAATTCGTCCGGCACCCGGGTACCCAACATCTCCCGACCATACCGAAAAACAAATGATTTTTGATTTACTTGAAGTTGAAAAAAACACAGGTATTACATTAACTGAAAATTATGCAATGCTCCCACTTGCTTCAATTTGCGGATTTTATTTTTCACATCCTTTTTCAAAATATTTTGTGTTGGGAAAAATAAGTAAAGACCAAATTGAAGATTATTCAAAACGAAAAGGAATGAAAGTTGAAGAAGTTGAAAAGTGGCTTGCTACAAGTTTGAACTACTAAAATTTAGTTGTCAGAAAAAAGTTTTCAGTTTATAGTTTCGGGATTTGTAGTTTGTATCATTATTCTTTTTACAGTTTATTATTGGATACACTTAAAAAGTAAATAAAAATTACTTTTTGGAATAAATTAAATATTATATTTTAAACTTTTTTAACACCGAATGTAAAATATCGAAGTTTCTTTTCAAGTATGAACAACAAAATACCGAAACTTTAAACTGAAAACTGAAAACTTTTTTAAACGAATACCTAATGTCGAATATCGAAGTAAATATTAGAAAAGGAATAAAACAGGATTTACCGGAGATTCTTAAATTAATAAAAGAACTTGCGGAATATGAAAAAGCCCCGCAAGAAGTTACTGTTACTCTTGAAGAACTCCAAAGAGACGGCTTCAATGAAAATCCCGTTTTTGAAACATTTGTTGCAATAGTGAATAATGAAATTGTTGGAATGGCTTTTTATTTTTATTCTTATTCAACATGGAAAGGGAAATGTGTTTATCTCGAAGACATAATTGTAAAACAACAATACCGTCGATACGGAATAGGGAAAAAATTATTTGAAGAAGTAATCGAAAAAAGTAAAGAAATAGGAGCAAAACGAATGCAATGGCAAGTTCTAAATTGGAATACTCCCGCAATAAATTTTTACAAAAAGTATGATGCAAATCTTGATGAAGCATGGATTAATGGGAAACTCACGGAGAAGCAGATAAAAGAGTTTAAATAAAATGTTTGTGGTTTGTCGTTAAGCTCTGTTTTTCCTCATAGCTCGCGGCTCGTAGCTCGAAGCTATTTTTAAAAAAAATAATTCTATGAGTGATATTGATAAAAAAATACTAAATTTTATTAAGAATCATCATGTTTTCACACTTGCCACAAGTTTTGATAATAAACCCTATTGCTCAACAATGTTTTATGTTTTTCTGGAAAAAGAGCAAATGTTTGTTTTTACTTCCGACAATGACACAAAACATATTGAAGATATTTTAAAAAATAAAAATGTGGCAGGAGCAATCGCCCTCGAAACTTCTGTTATCGGCAAAATACAGGGAGTTCAATTTACAGGAACAATTAAAAAATGTGATGGTGATTTTTTTGATTATGCAAAAAAGATTTATTTAAAAAGATTTCCAGTCGCTGTATTTGCAAAATTAACTCTCTGGGGAATTAAAGTTGATTTCATAAAACTTACCGACAACAGATTAGGGTTTGGAAAAAAGTTAGTATGGGAAAAAATTGCTATTAATTAGAGTTTGTCCATAATGTCCGATTTCTTCGTTACTCTCGACTTTATGAATAGTTCAGGACAAAACCGAATTTTTTCTGTAGAATTTAAGATTATAAATGAATATAGAACCTATCAATGCAGGTATTGCAAGATTTATAAGCCACAATGAAAACGAAGCGGTAACAATTCCTATTGTATTTACTGAGAGTATTCCAAGAAAATATAATGAAACGGAACCCCGAACTCCTATTTCAGTCAACGCCATTGTTGGTATTGCAGCTATTACAAAATATATCAGTGAAATCATCATTAATCCCTCAGATAAAGAAATATTGACATTAAAAAAAATAAGTAAAACATAAAACTGAACTGAAAACACAATATATCTGCATAAACTTAACAGCAATACATTCAACAATTCAATACGGTTATAATTTGAAAAAACAAAATAATATTTTTCGAATCTTTTTAATGTGGGTATTTTGTTCAACAGTGTTTTTAAAGAAGAAGTGTTGATAAACAGAAGCACCAATATTATTGCTGTTGCAAGTATCAATACAATAAGAATATAATAAATATATGAATTAACATGGCTTTGCAAATCAGAATATTTTAAAATAAAATAAAAAAGTCCTGCTATACCAACAATAATTGTAATCAATAGCTGTGCTGTACTTCCGATAATTGTAATTAAAAATGCTTTAAGCTGATTTTGTTTTTCAACATAAAAAACTTTTCCACCGAATTCACCAAATCTGTTTGGAGTAAAAATACTGAAAGTGGTGCCGGAAAAAATTGCCTGCAATGACTTCAGTAAAGATATTTTTTCTATTTTCCCGATTAAATATTTCCATTTAATTGCTTCGAGAAACCAGTTGGCAAACATCATAAAAAGCATAACTGAGGAAATTAAACAACCTTTTGTTAGTGATATTTTGGGGAAGTTATCAAGTATTGTATTAAAATCGTTTTTATAAAATATTTCCCTGTAAATAAAATAAAATGCAGATATGATAATAAATGTTTTTGCAGTTATATCAATAGTTTTGTATATTTTATTTTTACGCATCAATTAAATACTCTTTTCTTTTTTAGGAAATAAAATTGATAAAATAATACTTATAATTATTATAAAAAGAATAACACATAATGAATGTACGGTATTAAAGCCCACTTCCTTCAGCCAATGATTAAAAATCATTTTCAGCCCTACAAAAGTAAGAAGAACAGATAATCCGTGTTTAAGATAATAAAATTTGCCTATAATATTTATTATAAGAAAAAACAGTGAACGTAATCCGATTATTGCAAAAATATTTGAAAAGAAAACTATATATGGGTCTTTAGTAACCGAAAAAATTGCAGGTATCGAGTCAACAGCAAAAATAATATCGGAAAATTCAATAACTAAAAGTGTCAGGAACAAAGGGGTAATAAATAACTTTTCGTTTTTTCTTATAAAAAAATTTTGCCCCACAAAGCGTGGAAATACAGAAAAATATTTTGATGCGAATTTAACTACCGGATGTTTCTGAGTTTTGATTTTTTCTTTTTTATTTCTCGAAATAAACATCCTGACTCCCGTGTAAATCAATAGCAATCCGAATAAATAAAGAATCCATGAAAATTTCTGAATTAAGGCAGAACTTAAAAAAATAAAAATAAACCGCAGCACTATTGCTCCTGCAATTCCATATAACAAAACACGTTTGTAGCATTTGCGATTAACTCCGAAAGAGTAAAAAATAAGTATTATAACAAATATATTATCTACCGACAATGCATACTCTATTAAATAACCGGTTATGAATTCGAGTGAAAGATTATTTCTGTATAGCTGCAGATTTTCAGAAAAATTATTATTACTTAAAGTAATCGGATGAAGATATTTTTCGGTAAGATTTCTTATGTCTTCCGTGCTGTTTACATCATGCATCCAGTTGCCTTTGAACTTCAGAAAAACATAAAAAACCAATGCAAGTGAAATCCAAATAACACACCATATAAGCGATTCTCTGAATGATAAAGCATGACTTTTTTTGCTGAATATACCAAGGTCGAGCAAAAGAATAAAAACTATTGCAATTAAGAAAATCGAGAAAAATGAAATTTCATTTAAAAACATGAGTAAAATTTTAATGACTTTATGACTTCTGCTTGTGGGTAATCAAAATTTACCACAGATTCACAGATTATCTATAAAGTTAATAAGTAGCCACAAATTTAAAAATATAATTTGATTTTAATAGTTCTATGATATTTTGTATAGTAAAAATAAAAACGCCACAGATAACAATAAAAATAATGACTAATGACTATTTGCCATTAACTTGAAGTACTCGAAGTACTTTAAGTGAATCTGTGTGATTTTTTATGAAAGCGACTGTGTGATTTTTGAAGATTCTTCAATCACTTTTTCATATTCGGCAGGTGAAAGGTCATTATAAAAATATTGAACCGGATTTATTCTTTTTCCGCTCTTCCATACTTCATAATGCAAATGCGGTGCTGTGGAAATACCGGTACTCCCAACGTATCCAATTAACTGACCTCTTTTAACCTTTTGTCCGTGATGAACCACCATTCTGCTCATGTGTCCGTAAAGCGTTTCGTAGCCGAAATTGTGATTTATTACGCAAACTATACCATAACCGCTGAGATTTTTACTTGGGGATTCAACTGTACCGTCGCCGGTAGCAAATATTGTTATTCCTCTTGATGCAATAATGTCAATACCTGAATGCATTTGCAATGTTTTATAAATAGGATGAATTCTGTATCCAAAGCCGGAAGCAATTTGCCTTGCTCCGTTTTTAATGGGAACTATTGCAGGAATTGAAGCAAATCTTATTTCTTTTTCTTTTGCCATTTTATAAACTTCATCAAAGGACTTGGATTGAATATAAAGCTGACGCGAAATTTTATCAATATTTTTCATTGATTCCAAAACAAGTTGCGAATTATCATAATCCTCAAGTTCAGCATATCGGTTCACACCGCCGTATCCTGCTTTTCTAACGCTTTCGGATATCGGTTCCGCTTCAAATATTAACCGGTAAATATTATTGTCCCTGTTTTCAATATCATCAAGCACAACCGAGAGTTTGTTCAAACGTTCGTTTAATATTACATATTTTGATTTATACAAATTCAGTTCTCTCTCAAGAATTCTTTCCTTAGGTGAATCAACAACATTATATAAAACAACAAGTGTAAGGGTTGAAAAAACAATACCTGAAGCTAAAAAAGAAAATATTTTTAAAAATTTTTCTTTTAAAGTTGTTTTAACCTTTTCGTAAGAAAGCGACTTTGTATTAAAATGATACCTGACCTTAGCCATTAAATCTAATAATATTTACGATTCGTTATTTGACAAAAATATGGATAAAAAAATGAAATTTCAACTTTTTTATAAAATATCTGTGGTTTACAGTTTTAAAGCCAATAGTTACCAGCCAATTATTGACAACAACTTCAAACTATTTTAATATCAAAGTTTTTTTATTATATTTGAAATATATTTATTTTTTTATGTTCAGAAATTTTATTTTAAGTATAGTTTTATTATTTTCTTTCACTTTATCAAAAGCTCAAAGCATAGAACTTTATGATTCCACAGGACTTTTAGTAAACGGTGCAATAATTGATTTTATTGGCGATACATCATACACTTCCCATATATTCGTAAAAAACATCACATCAAGTTCGATTTTAGTTAAAGTTAAAAAAGTGGAACTAAGCTTAATCTCCGGCTCATATAACACTTTCTGCTGGACAGCATGCTATGATAGTTCAATTCATGTTACAAAATTTGGAAAAACAATTCCTGCATACTTCACAGATTCATCAAGTTTTGAAGGATATTATTATCCACACAAAAATTATGGCACTTCAATAATAATGTATACTTTCTTTGTTGCCTCCGATTCTTCCGATTCTGTTGCAGTAATTGTTCATTACAATTCCTGTTTGAATCATATAAGTGAATTGAAAAATAATATTTATGTTTTCAAAATTAATCCTAATCCTGCTAATAGTTTCGTTGAAATTAATCACTCGTTACCAAATGAATTTGAAAATACTTCTTTCATTTTGCGTGATATTCTTGGTAAAGAAATAAAATCTTTCAGAATTCCCGACAAAAAGGGAACAATAACTTTGCAAACATCTTCACTTAATGACGGAATTTATTTTTGTACAATTGTTGAAGGAAATAATGCAATATTAACCCAAAAGCTTATTGTGAAGCACTAAGCTCTTCATTATTACTATCAATATCCGGCTCATCTTTAAGATTTTTCAGGTATTTCACGATTTTTATTATTAGAGAATTCATGCATACATTATCTCTGTTGTTAAGTGAAATTACCGTAATATTATCTTCAAATATTTTCAGATAATATGTTCTATAACCTCGCCACCAACCAAAATGATAAACTATTTTCCCGCCGTCAACAAATTTTAGCCGCCAACCGAAACCATATTCTTTTATACAATTTTTTCTCGAATTTTTATTCGGGAAAAATGCTTCCTTGAGCGTTGACTGTTTAACGAGTTTATCGGTACACAATGCACAATCGAACTTATATAAATCATCAACCGATGAATAAACGCCTTTATCGCCAACAATGTCATCTAGGTAATCATGAACTTCTTCACCATATCCTCTTTTCAAACGTGTGTATCCGATTGCATAATTTTTTATCGAACTAAATTTTGATTTATTATAAACAAAAGAATTATTCATTTCCAGAACATCAAAAATATTTTTTTTTACAAACTCGCCAAAAGATTGTTTCGAAACCTTCTCAACCAGCAACGCCAGTATTGCGTAGTTCGTATTGCAGTATTTGAATCTTTTTTCGGGTTTAAACTCAAGTTCGATATTATTTTCAGCAAATAGTTTCATAATATCGTTGTTTGAAAAATCAAGATTTCTGTCCCTGTTATTTTCAGCAACGTAAATATAATTCTGCAAGCCGGAACGATGATTCAGCAGGTCTCTCACAGTTACTCCGTCGTAAGGAAAATCACGGATATATTTTTTTATATCATCATCATAATTTATTTTTTTACGTTCTTCAAGCATCATCACGGCAATTGCCGTAAAAATCTTTGAAACCGATGCTAACTGAAAAGAAGTTCGTGTATTTAATTTTTCTTTTTTTCTGAACTCTGTATTTCCAAATGCATTTTTATAAATAACATGCCCGTTTTCTGCAATTAAAATTGCTCCGTTAAATACTTTTTTTTCATAATTGCTTTCAAGCAAACTATCGAGCCATTTTGCTTTATTTAAATCCGAAAAAGATTTTATGTGATTTCTTAATTTGCTTTCGGCAATATTAATTTTTTTCGCTTTAGCATCGGTTGATTTGTTTTGCGGATTGTTGCAGGAAAATATTATAAGTAATAAAATAAAAATAAAGTTTCTGTTTGTAATTAATTTAATCTGCGTTGTTCGTAAAAAATGTTTGTAGTTTGTGGTTTTTAGTTTGTAGTTAATTTGCATTTTTCTCATAGCTCGTGGCTCACAGCTTTTATTGTATTACTATATTTGGTTGGATAATCACATTGCATTCTTCAATTTCACTTTTAGTTACTGTTTTCTCCGAAGAACAAAAGTCCGCTTAAAATAAGTTTTGTATAAATTATTGTATTTAAAAAATATTTATCATTATCACCAAGATGGATTTTTTTATAACTGAAATTAGCTCCTACATTTAAAAATAATTTTTTATTTAATATCATTTCCAGACCAGTGCCTGCAAATAGTCCAAATCCTATTCCGCCCTGACTTATATTGTAATATGCATTATTGTAACTTACAATGCTATATGTTAAACCTTCAATCTGAACTTCTGATTTCAACACTTTAACATTATTCATATTTACACCAAATTCAAAATATGGATTTATTTTTTTATTAGTAAATGTTTTTGAAATACCGAGATTCAAGTCCAACCTCTCTTCTTGTCCAATTATAGGATATTTTCTGATAACTGGCTCGGAAATTTGTGTGGAATGGTCGTCAACCACAATTGTAATATAATCCGCAGCTTTTAATTTCGAATAATATGATTCTAAAAAAAAAGAAATTTGATTTTTAAAAATCTTCCTAATATGAAAACCCACGCTTATCGCCGCATCATATTTCATATTTTTTGGCAATGAATTTGTGTCAACAAAAAAATCTTTACCATCAAAATTTTGTCTTATTGCCTGATAATTATAAGGGGTTCCAATTATTGCCGCTTTAAGATTATTTACTCCACTACCATTATAAAAACCGGCAGTATTTTTATTTGCAAAATAAGAGCCAAAACTAACTCCCATGTAAAAGCCCGACAATTTCTGCGTTGTATCTTTTTTATTTATTCTTATATCAAAAGAAAAACAAAAATTTGCTTCAAATATAAAAACTGATAAAAGAAATATTATTGCTGATTTTCTTAACATGATTAATTTTTATAGAATACAAAAATAGAATTTAAAAGCTTTACTAAACTTTAAAAGTTTAGTTAGAGTTTGTCCATAATGTCCGATTTCTTCGTTATTCTCGTTTTAAAAACCAGTCATTTACTACAGTAAACTCCTGATTTTTAAAACTTCGAAAGCCTCGAACTCGAACATTCTGAACCAAACTCTCGACTTTATATACAGACACTAGTTAATCTATACCACAATATTCACAATCTTTCCCTGAACAATAATAATTTTTTTAGGTTGCTTACCTTCGAGCCATTTTTTTAATTCATCCTTTGCGAGGACTTCCTTTTCAATTTCTTCATTTGTTAATGATAGCGGTAATTCCATTTTAAACCGCAGTTTTCCGTTAACCGAAACCGGATATTCAAAATTATTTTCAACAAGATATTCCTCATTGAAAACGGGAAATTTTGTGTATGTTATGCTTTCTTTGTTTCCGAGTAAATGCCAAAACTCTTCGGCAATATGCGGTGCATAAGGCGAAAGTAAAATTGCTAAATCCTGCAAAATAGTTCTTTTATTACATTTCAAATCCGAAAGTTCATTAACACAAATCATAAAATTACTCACAGAAGTATTGAAAGAAAAGCGTTCAATATCGTCCTGAACTTTTTTAATTGTTTTATGAAGAACTTTAAATTCGGCTTTTGTCGGCTGTTCATCTGATACAAAAAATTTATTTTCTTTATCGTGATATAAACGCCATAATTTTTTTATAAATCTAAAAACACCTTCAATTCCGTTCGTATCCCATGGTTTGTGTTGTTCTAACGGGCCCAAAAACATTTCATATAAACGTAATGTATCAGCTCCGTATTTTTCAACCAGATTATCGGGGTTTATGACATTATGTTTTGATTTTGACATTTTTTCAACAAGAGTTTCCATTTCAACAAAATTTTCATTAATAAAATCTGGAATCTTCTCATTTATTTTTAAACAATTAAACCAATATTCGATATTTTCTTTTGTCGGAATTTTAATTTCAGTACCAGAGTAATATTTTGGCTTATCTTTTAAAAGCTTTTTCAATCCTTCATTTGTTAAAATATATCTACCGTTAGTATATTCAACATACTCAACAGGAACATAATATTTTGTTGCCGTAAAAGTAAAATGATTTATTTTCCAAGATGTTGGTAAAATATAACTTAAATCGGGATTTATAATTGCTATATTAACAAGCATACTAACTCCTTGTATCATTCCCTGGTTAATCAATTTCTTAAACGGTTCATCTTTGCATACCAAGCCCAAATCGAATAAAAATTTATTCCAGAAGCGTGAATAAATTAAATGTCCTGTTGCATGTTCAGCACCGCCAATATATAAATCCACATTATGCCAATATTCATTTGCTTCTTTTGAAACAAGTTCATTTTTATTTTTCGTATCCATATACCTCAAGTAATACGCACTTGAGCCGGCAAAGCCGGGCATGGTGTTTGTTTCCAGAGGAAAACCTTCTTTTGTCTGCCAATTTTTAGCACGTGCAAGCGGCGGTTCACCTGTTTCAGTGGGTAAATATTTATCAACTTCGGGAAGCACAAGCGGCAATTCATTTTCATCGAGAGTATAAGGAATACCATCTTTGTAATAAACCGGAAATGGCTCGCCCCAATATCTTTGGCGGCTGAAAATTGCATCACGCAAACGATAATTTATTTGCCTTTCTCCTATTTTCATTTTTTCAACTTTGGCAATCACAGTTTGCATTGCATCTTTCACTTGCATACCATTTATAAAATCGGAATTTACAACAATGCCTTCTTTCGCTTCATATACTTCCTTTGAAATATCACCACCGGAAATCACTTCAATCGGAGCAATCTCAGGATATTTATTTTTAAAGAAATTTGCAAAAGCATAATCTCTGGCATCATGCCCCGGAACAGCCATTACAGCACCAGTTCCATAACCTAATAAACATAATCGGCAATCCATATCGGAATTTCTTTTCCCGAAAAAGGATGAATTGCGAATGCACCGGTAAATTCACCTGTAATCCTTTTTACATCCGCCATTCGTTCTCTGTCGGAACGGTTTTTTGATTCAATAATATATTTTTCTACTACATTTTTTTTATCGGCAGTTGTGATTTTTAACACAAGTTCATGCTCCGGAGCTATTGCCATATAAGTAACTCCGAAAATCGTATCGGGACGTGTTGTAAAAATCGGCAAAAGTTCTTTATGTCCTTTTAATTTAAAATTTATCAATGCTCCTTCCGATTTTCCGAGCCAGTTTCGCTGAACTTCTTTGATTGAATCACTCCAGTCAATTTCATCAAGACCTTTTAGTAATCTGTAGGCATAAGCTGTAATTCGCAGCAACCATTGTTTCATTGCTCTTCTTTCAACAGCATGCCCTCCGCGAACAGAAACACCTTCGGTTACTTCATCATTTGCCAATACTGTTCCAAGTGCGGGACACCAGTTTACCATTGTGTCTGCCAGATATGCCAAACGGTAGTTCATCAGCATTTCCTGTTGCTGTTTTTCGCTCATAGCTTTCCATTCAGATGCAGTGAATTTTTTCTCATCGCTGCAAGCAGCATAAACTTTGGTATTTCCGTGCAACTCAAATTCATTTATTAAATTTTCAATTAATTCAGCTTTTTCATTTTTTTTATTATACCACGATTTGAAAAGTTTTATAAAAACCCACTGTGTCCACTTGTAATATTCAGGGTCACAGGTTCTCACTTCCCTATCCCAGTCAAATGAAAATCCCAATTTATCAAGCTGTTCACGATAGCGTGCAATATTTTTTTCGGTAGTAATAGCAGGATGCTGACCGGTTTGTATGGCATATTGCTCTGCCGGCAAACCATAAGCATCATATCCCATGGGGTGAAGAACATTGTAACCTTTCAATCGCATGTAGCGCGAATAAATATCCGAAGCAATGTAACCAAGCGGATGACCAACATGCAAACCGGCTCCCGAAGGATAAGGAAACATATCCAAAACATAATATTTCGGGTTACCGGATTTATTTTCAGCTTTAAAAGTTCTATTTGTACTCCAGTATTTCTGCCACTTCTTTTCTATTTCATCGAAATTGTATTCCATAAAATCAGTAGTAAATATAAAGTATTAAGTCGTTAGAAATTAATATTGCAAATTTAGAAAAATTTCTTTTAAATAAAGTATAATCATATTGCGTTATATTCTTATAGCTCTTAACTATTTAGAGTTTGTCCAGAATGTCCGATTTCTTCGTTACTCTCTTTTATGGACAAGTACTATTTATAAACATTTTAATAAAACATAAAATTAATTTTAAAAAAAATCATTTTTTTCTTGCATATTTAAAAATAATGTTTTATTTTTGTCCTATAAGTTATATAGGATAAAAAGGATATAAATTTAAAATACTAAAGTCAAATCATTTGCAGAATTTATACAAATGGAATTAATCCAATATTTATATCATCTTAATATTATTTTAATTAAATTATTCTCTTAAAAAAATATTTTTCAGAATTAATAATACTAACTAAAATATATTCTAATGAAAAAGAAAATTTTAATAATAGATGATGATAAAGACCTTACACGGTCTTATCAGGTTATGATTGAAAACTCAGGTTTCGATGTAATAACTGCTCAAAACAGCAAAGAGGGTTTTGAAAAACTCGAAAATGAAAAACCCGATTTGTTGATACTGGATGTGATGATGAACTCGAATCTCGAGGGATACAATTTGCTGCATATAATTAAAATAAATGACAAATTTAGAGAACTGCCTGTTATTATGCTTACAGGAATGATTGATTCGCTTGGTGTAAACTTAAAATCAGGTGTTGAGGACGATGAAATGTTTCCGAAAGTTGTTTTCAGGGACAAACCTATTAGTCCAACTGAATTGATTTCTTTAATTCACTCTCTGACGGAATAGTTTTAATTTTTTTTAAATATTTATTTATGCAGGAAAATCCCAAACCCAAATATTTCAATTACACTGAATTATTTATTAAAGTCAGGTGGGTTGCTGTTTTACTGTTAATAGTATCTGCATTTATAGTAAAAAATATTTTAAAAATTAATATTCAAGAAGTACAAATTTATTTCCTTTCTTTAATTTTAATTATTTTAAATTTCCTTTTCTTTTTTTATAAAAAAAGTATAATTGAAGAAAATGGAAAATTTATAAAAAAAATAAAACAACTCATACACTTTCAGGTTTCGTCTGACTTAATAATACTTACACTTATACTTCATTTTTCAGGAGGAGTAGAAAACCCATTCATTATTTATTATATTTTTCACATGATAATTGTGAGTATAATTTTTTCACCAAAGGAAAGTTATACGCAAACTTGTTTTGCTCTATTTTTAGTGGGAACTCTTGCGTTTCTCGAATGTTACTCGGTAATTCCTCATTACAAACTTATAGGATTTGTTGATAATAATTTATACTTCGATAAATTTTATCTTTTTACCACAGGATTTGTATTTGTTACAACTTCAATTATAGTGGTTGCGTTGACAAATTTTATTGTTTCCGAATCAAGAAAAAACGAAGAAGCATATTTGAAAGCAAATGAAGAACTTAATTTGAAAGATATTTTAAAAAATGAATATGTGTTAAGAGTTACGCACGATATTAAAGGACATCTTGCAGCAATAAAAAGTTGCCTTGATGTTGTTTCTGATAGAAATATTGCAGGTTCATTAAATAGTATTCAAGAAGAATTTATAAATCGTGCAGGTTCCAGAACCGGAGTTCTTGCCGATTTCGTAAAAGATATTTTAAATATCACGAAAAAGAGATTGGAAAAATCAAATGTTAAAAATGAATTTGTTTTTAAGGATGTGATTGACAAAACAACTTCTTCAATTAATGTAAATATAAAAAGTAAGAAGATAAATTTTATCACCGAAATTGATAAAAACATAAATGTAATATATGGAAATTCTTTATTAATAGAAGAAATGCTGATTAATCTTTTATTGAATGCCATTAAATACACACCTGAAAATGGGACAGTAAAGCTTATAGTAAAAAATCGAATTGACGATATAATAATTGAAGTATCGGACAATGGAATTGGAATTCCAGAATATGAAACTGACAGGATTTTTGATGAATTTTTCAGAGCAAGCAATGTGATTAATGATACGTCAACAGGAACAGGATTAGGATTATCAATTGTCAAACAGATTGTTGATGACCATAATGGTAAAATATGGGTGGAAAGCATTCTCGGAAAAGGTTCTAAGTTCACTATTATTTTGCCTAAAAAACCGGAAGATTTAATCGTAAGTAAAATAATTTAAATAATAAAAATAAAGTCATAAAAACTTGCTTTAATAAAAAATATGTTGTATCTTTATCCTATTTATTACATAGGATATATAGGTTATAAAATTGAATAAAATGAAAACTTCAAAATGGATATTTATAGGAGTACTTTTAATATTAGCGTTTATTACTCCCGTTTCCAAAACATTAAAATTTGATAAACAGAAAAGTAGAATAGTTATAGCAGGTACATCAAATTTGCATGACTGGGAAGAGACCATAACAAAATTTGATGGGGAGTTGGTGTTGAATACAGATGAAAAAGTTGTAAAATCATATAACTCGGTTAATCTGAATTTTTATTCCGTAAGCATAAGCAGCGGCAAGTCCATTATGGACAATAAAACAAAAGAAGCATTAAAAGCGGAAAAGTTTCCTGTTATAAATTTCAGGTCGCAACAGATAAAAGAAGTTAGAGATATGAATAATAAAAAGCAGGTTGTGGTATTTGGAAATCTTACAATAGCTGGAGTTACAAAATATATTGATGTCGGAGGATTCAACACCGTAACAACTGACGGAGGAATACTTTTTGAAGGCAAAAAAAACATCAACATGTCGGATTTTGGAATAAAACCACCAACAGCATTGATGGGTACACTTGTGGTAGGAAATAAAGTATCAGTAATATTTAATATTTATTTCAATTAAAATTATGTATAACTTAAATTAATAAACTATGAAAAAGATTATAACTATGCTGGCAACAGGAATATTAACCTTTGCTGCTAATGCACAAAAAAACGATACCACAATTTACAATTATGGTCTTGGTTTTGAACAAGGAAAGGTGGATGCTTCAAAATTCACAAAAGTTAAAGCTAATATCGGAGGTGATTTTGTTCTGCGGTTTCAGTCACTTAAATCCCATGCCGACTCAGCAATGGTTCCTCTCGGAGGCAATATTAATTTTCCATCGGCAAACCTGAATGTAAATGTGGACATGGCTCCGGGTATTATGGTAAATCTCACAACTTACCTTGCTTCACGCCATCATCAGAATACTTATGTTGAAGGTGGTTATATTTTAATTGACCAACTTCCTTTTCTGAAAAGTAAAGTTGCGGATGATATTATGAAATATGCAACAATAAAAGTCGGCATGATGGAAATTAACTATGGAGATGCACACTTTCGCAGGTCTGATAATGCGAGAACATTGAATAACGCATTTGTAGGAAACTATATTCTTGATGGATTTGCAATTTCTCCGGCACTTGAATTATATTTTCGTCATAAGGGAATTCTTGTTATGGGTGGTTTGACAAATTGTGTTACAAATCCGAATACAGGAGGTTACATTGCTGCGGGAACAAGCAAATACACCGCTCCTTCGACCAAATATCCGGCTTCATATACGGCATATAACTTAAATAAAATTCTTGGTTATTATTTCAAACTAAGCTACGATAAACAAATAAATAAAGATATAAGAATAAGACCTTCGATATCCGGTTTTATTTGTAATTTCACTCCGGCAGGTGCTTTGTATAACAGCGACCGTGCCGGCTCTCCATATAACGAAGTAATGAATAAGAAAAGTTTGGGTTTATCATCTTACGATGCTACAGCAAATGTTACAAACGGTTATTTCGGTACAGGTAATTACTCAAAAGATAATTCATATATGTTTAATTTATTTGCTCAGTTCTATGGATTCGAAATATTTGGAACTTATGAACAGGCAAAAGGAAATACGGGACTATCGCAAACATTTAATGTTGTTCCATACACAATTATAAATAATTCACTTGAAGGATTATATTATTTTGGGAAACACAGGCAATTTGATGTTGGTGTAAGATACACCGCTGTCAGAAAAAGTGCTATTCCTGCTTATGGAACTTTTGATGATGTAAAAGGCACCTATGCTGTTCCTGCAATTGCAGCAATGCAAACAGGAAGATTGCAGGCAACTTTAGGATGGAGATTGACAAATAATATTATGACAAAAATTGAATATTGCAAACAGACATATTCTAACTTTTTAACGTATGGAACAGGAGCAACACCATTTTTTGAAGGCGTGATTGCTGAAGCAGCTATATCATTTTAAACAATTAAATTAATTAATACATGAAAAGTTCGGTTTTGATAGATTTTTTTAAGCATAACATATATTTTATTTTTTATTTTTTTGTTATCCTACTAATATTATTCTTTATATAGAGTATAAATTTTAAAAATATTATCCGTGAACTGCATTATAATAAATATAATATTAGAAAGCTTTAATAAGTTAAAATTAATATTTGCTTGTAAATATTTTAAAAGAACAATATTTTTTTTAATAGTTTTTACTGGTTTTAATTTCAATCAAACGGCAGATAACACCATTTTATCTGCCGTTATTTATTCTTCTGTTCAATTAAACATAGGAGTAAAGACAAATACGTTTTGTTTTGCTTGCAATAATGCTTCTAATGTCAGAGATACAGTAAAATTCTCATTCAATTCAAAAGATAATCGTTATTATATTTTAGGGAAACGATATTCGATACCTGTTAAATTAATAGATTGTCATAATTTACACATGAATAAAGATATGTTTGAAATGCTTAAAGCCGAATATTATCCTGATATTAATATTAAAATTAATAATTATATATTAGATAAAAGTATTACCAATAAAGGAAAAGCGTTTATATCAATAATGATTGCCGGTGTTGAAAAAAAATATACGGTAGATTTTAATGAAACAACCAGAGGCAGCAACTCAATTATAAAAAGTTTTTTTGCCATCAATTTAAATGATTTTAACGTATTCCCTCCGTCAAAATTTTTTGGAATAATTCAGATTGATAAGTATGTTGATATTAATTTTACTGCGAATTCTAAAATAATACAAATTTAAGGATTAGGTAATGCGGAATTTTTAAAGCATGATTTTGGAATTAAAAAAATACTCTTGAAGTTTTTGTAAAAAAATATTTAAAGAAGAACAAAAGAAAAAAATAATTTGAAAATTATTATTGAATAGTTCATATTAATAATAATTTTGCTTTAATAATTTTTATCATAATGAACAAACAAAAAGTTTTCATCACCGGTATTTCAAAAGGAATAGGCAGAAACATTGCTGAGTTGCTCAATCAAAAAGGATTTGAAGTGAGCGGCTCGTGTCGTAATCCTGAAAAATTAACTGATAAGCTTTCAGGAGTGAAATATATTCCGCTTGATTTGAATGGTAAAAACAGCATTTTAAAATGCAAAGATTTAATCGGTGATATTGATGTTTTAATTAACAATGCCGGTCAATCGCAAATAGGAGCAGTTGAAGAAATAAAAACCGAAGATATCAGAAATATTTTTGATATTAATTTTTTCGGAAGTATTGAATTGATAAAACAATTTCTGCCATTAATGCGCGAAAAGAAAAAAGGATTGATAATAAATATTGGTTCAATGGCAGGAAGTTTTGCACTTCCCATGTATTCTTCATATTGCTCTTCCAAAGCCGCATTTCAGATGTTTTCGTTATGTTTGCGACAGGAACTAAAACAATTTGGAATAACCGTAGTTCACGTTGAACCGAATGATATTAAAACTTCTATTTCGCCTGAATTAATTTATAAAGAAGGCGGTCCTTACGAAAACCTTGCCAAAACAGTAAGAGAAAAAGTAAAACAAAAAATGGACAAGTCCGACTCACCGGAAGTGGTTTCGCATTTAATACTAAAAATAATAAAATCAAAAAATACAAATCCGAAATATGCAGTTGGCGGAAGTGCCTATATGCTGATGTTCCTGAAACGTTTCCTCTCCGACAGAACCGCCGAAAAAATTACAATGAAAATGTATGGGTTGAAATAAAATTATTTATTCAACCTGCGAAATAATTACAGTATAATTTTTTCCATATTTTTTTGCACACTTTGGACAAGTCGTGTACCACATAAACATTTTTTTAATTTTTAATCCTTTTGATTTGGCAATAGCTTCAAAGTCCTTGCACCATTTTCCTGTATCCTTAAAAGGTCCTTCGTAAACTTTACTGAAAAATTTACCGCTCAAAGTTGTGTTTTCCGCACCAGAAATTTCCTTGTCAACGGCAAGATACAAATCCATATTCCATTTGGATGTATGGTCTGATAAACAAAGAAAATCGGGCATTTTAGCTCCGGCTGTTTTTACTTTTTCATCAAGTCGTTTCATCGCTTTGCCAAAATTCATAGGCATGTAGAAAAACGTACACACTTTGTCCTTTATGAATTTTTTATTTTCAAACTCAAACATTTTATCATCCCATGGAATAGGGTCGAACTTTGGACAACATTCTGTGTTTTGTTCTGTTTTAGATGTCATAATAACCTCCTTGTTTTTTTTATTTTAATTATAAATTTATTTTACATACTTCAATGCCTCGTCTACCGCTTGCAGCATAGGTTCGGGAGAAATATCCTTTCCAACAGCATTTAACATCCAGTATTTAGGAGTGGTTTTTCCGAAAGAAAAAATTCTTTCTACTTCAGAAGCAAAATTTTTGTTCTCTATTTGTTTTTCTAACTGAAAATCTATTAAATGTCCAATCGGATATGCAGAAAGGTATAGGGGATGTGCAATCATGTGCGAATAAATTCCAAGAATCGGCTGGTCTTTTATGCCAAATACATCGGCATAATATTTATTCCATATTTCTTTAGAAATACTAATAACAGCTTCTTTCAATTGTTCGGGAGTTGCATTAGGATTTTCATACATCCATTTCCAAACATTAATATCAACCAATGAAACGCCCATAATTTCATAACATCCCCAGAATTCACCAAGTATCATTAAATGATTTTTATTTGGATCTTTCTCTTTAATTCCAAGTAAATCCAAATCTCTTTTTTGAAAAATAAATGCAAGTGCTTCGGTGAATGCATTATTTGGAACACCGTTCAGCATATAGTAATCAACAAGATTAAGAGAAATGGTTTGTTCCACATTATGTCCGAATTCATGACAAGCAATATTATATCCTTTGTAATCCATTCCATCATTTTGAATTCTTGTTCGCAAGTGAGATTTTTCGGATTTCATCTGGCTGCCCCATGCGTGTCCTGAACCTCTTGCAGCGTCTACCTGAACTTTTGAGGAAATAAATTCCGCCATTTTTTCACAGAAACCTAAATTTTCCAGTATTTCAGGCAATCCTTTCTGAACGGCTTCAACATTAGAATATTTCGATTTTGTTGTTTTTGTTAGCTCATCTTCCGGAATATTGCTACTAACTTTGAATCCCCCATACCAAATGTCGAATGGCTCAAGATTTCTTCCTAATCGTTTGCGAATAAGTTCTGCAACTTTTTTAATTTGCGGAGAAGTAATAAAATTTATGAATAATTGCTCAATTTGTTGCTGAGGTATTTCAAGTCCTTGCTCAAAACTTCTTTTAACAAAAGTATTGCAATCTGTGAAATAGGAATCTATTTCTTTTTCAACTTTAAATTGATTTAAAAGATGCAAATATCTTGTATTTGGCTCAGGACTGGATTTTTCTTCTTTTCCTTTTTTATAAATTGTATTTTTATAAGGATTCCATTGAAAATGATTTGAATTTATCACACTATCGGGAATATCTTGATAAATGATATGTTTCATTATTTCGTAAATCATTTTTTGTTTTTCCAAACCATTTTCCTTATCGGCATAGTGAGATTTCAATTCGTCTCTTAACCCCCAGTGAGAGATGAGTTTTAAATTTTCAGGAAACATGGTTTTACCTTTATCATCAATAATATTTCCCATAAAAATATTATAATCTGAAATATATGAGCTGGCACTTGTACTCATTTCAGAAATTTTTTGAAGTAAGTTTGCAGGAATTCTTGATGCAAATATATCGCCCATTCTCGCATAAGCCCATTGTTTACGTGTCCATTTTTTACCAAGTTCATTTTTTTCTTTAAGATTAAATGATGGAAAATTAAGAATAACATAAAAGGCAATTTTATTACTAAATAAATCTGCATTTAAGTTTGCCGAAGGGTCATACCCTCCGAACATCTGGTCAACAGGTGCAATATCATTGCCTATAACATCAAGCGGTTCCTTCAATCCTAAAATTGTTTTGTTATAATTTCCGAAAAGAATTTCAAAATTCTTTGATATCTTCTGAAAAGTTATTTCAAGTTCTTTATCGCTTCCGATAAAATTTTGCTGGCAGAATATTTCAAAATCTTTTTCGCTTCCGTCTTTTTGCGTCCAGAAGAATGCCGCTTGCGTTACTCCTCCTTTAACTCTGTTTTTTTCTTTTTCTCCGTATTTAGCGGTTAATGTTTTAATAACATTATCAATTGTGGAATTGGAAATTGTACTCATAGTTTCTTTATTTTGCTTTTTTTTCAAATCGCATTGAGTAAATAAAATCCCGAATGCTGTTAGTATTAAAATTATTTTTTTCATCTGTTTAAATTTTGTAAGTAATTAATATTTCTGCTGCTAATTTGCTGTTTTGGTTAATAAACTTTTTTAGTTACTCGCTCCCGCAAAAGCCCACCTCTCAACCTGCTCGTGAATATCCATGCATTTCTTCGTTGAAAATAGCACTGAGTTTTTAATCATTTACGGTTTGTGCAACTTTTTCTAATTGCATGGATATTTCATTTTCTCATATTTAATTTTTAATAAAGTAAATTGAAATATCTTATTGCTATCAGACCTAACAAGTATCCAAGACCTGTAGGTCTTATGTACTATTAACTAATAACAATTAACTTTTAACTACTCTAATAATTTTCTGCTTTCAGTTCAAAGTATGCTTCAGGATGTTCGCATGAAGGACATGCTTTTGGTGCCTTTGTTCCTTCGTGAACATATCCGCATTTGCGGCACATCCAGCGAACGGAAGTTTCCTTTTCAAAAACTTTTTCTGTTTCAATGTTTTTCAGAAGCTTTGCATATCGCTTTTCATGCTCTGCTTCTATTGCTTTAATGAGTTTGAATTTTGCTGCAATTTTCGGAAATCCTTCTTCCTGCGCAATATTTG
Organism: Bacteroidales bacterium; assembly: GCA_041671145.1. Taxonomy (NCBI): domain Bacteria; kingdom Pseudomonadati; phylum Bacteroidota; class Bacteroidia; order Bacteroidales; species Bacteroidales bacterium. The sequence continues at coordinate 144,546 of JBAZBZ010000001.1, forward strand.
CAAATTCGGGATAAAGATTTGTCCATTCTTCATTTTCGCCCATTGCAGCAGCTTTGAGGTTTTCAGCAGTTGTTCCAATAATTCCGGCAGGATATGTAGCAGTAATTTCAACTGCTCCGCCTTCAAGAAATTTGAAAAATATTTTTGCATGCTGTTCTTCCTGCAATGCTGTTTCCATAAATAATGCGGCTATTTGTTCATAACCATCTTTTTGTGCTTGCTTAGCAAAAAATGTATAACGGTTTTTTGCCTGTGATTCACCTGCAAATGCTTTGAGAAGGTTCTTCTCCGTTTTTGTTCCTTTTATACTTTTTTCCATATTTATTTTTTTTATTTTTTGTAAATGTAAAAATAAAATATTTTTCAGGATATAAAAACAAATTTAATATTTTTAAGTTAATATTTTCATATTTTTGCACCCTTCGCAAAGTACTGATAATTTTAAAATTTCATTAAAAAATTGAATGAAGGATTTAACAACAGGCAGTGAAAAAAAGTTGATTTTATTTTTTGCTATTCCCATGCTTCTGGGAAACGTTTTTCAGCAATCATATAATATTATTGACAGGATAATTGTTGGTCATTATATTGGCAAGCAGGCGTTAGCTGCTGTGGGTGCGGCTTTCCCAATTATCTTTCTTCTAATATCATTAATAATCGGCATTGCTTCGGGCATCACTGTTATTATTTCACAATATTTCGGTGCTAAAGATTATAAAAATGTTAAAAGGGCGATTGACACAATGTATTTGTTTATTTTTATCTCTTCATTGATAATAACAGGAATTGGCTTATATTTGAACACTTTTATTTTTGAATTTATAAAATTACCAAAAGATATTATTCCTGATGCAAAAATTTATCTTTCAATTTATTTTATAGGAATGATTTTTATGTTCGGATTTCAGGGAGTTTGTGCTGTTCTTCGCGGGTTGGGAGATTCTAAAACGCCGTTGTATTTTCTTGTTGTCGCTACGATTTTAAATATTGCATTGGATTTTCTTTTTATTGTAGTATTAAAATTTAATATCAGTGGTGTTGCCATAGCTACTGTTATTTCACAATTTACTGCATTTATAGCGGTTGCAATTTATCTGAATAAAAAAGAAAAATATGCAAAAATTTCTTTTAAGAATATAGAGTTCGATAAAAATATTTTCAGGCAAAGCATAAGAATAGGTTTGCCGTCCGGAGCTCAGCAAGCGTTTGTTGCTTTGGGAATGATAGCATTATACAGAATTGTTAATGATTACGGAACTAATGCTGTTGCGGCATATTCTGTAGCAACAGGTATTGACTCCTTTGCCACACTTCCTGCAATGAATTTTTCAATGGCTCTTTCTGCATTTGTCGGTCAAAACATTGGAGCCAATAAAGTTGAAAGAGTTTATTCGGGATACAAAGCAACTCTTTTGATGAACACAGTAATTACAGTTATTTTATCGCTATTGATAATATTTTTCGGCAAAAACCTTATGCATTTGTTTACTGATGATAAAGAAGTTATTGACATCGGAACAAAATATTTAGTTATTGTGAGTGCATTTTACATGATTTTTACAATCATGTTCATCACAAATGGTTTGATAAGAGGAGCAGGCGATACATTGGCTTCTATGTT